>JBOHUY010000022.1:0-9925 GCA_050735015.1 Candidatus Dormibacterales bacterium
GAAGAAGACCATCTTCCCGGTCAAGCTCGACACCCCCCTCGACCGCATCCAGGAGAACAAGCCGGTCAAGTTCGCCGCCCCCTCTACGGGCGCCTTCGTGATGGCGACGGGGGGAGGCAACAACGCCCCCGGCGATCTCTCCTTCGGGGGCTACGTGGTCAAGACCGGCGGCAAGACCCATGTCTTCTCGGTGACCTGCTCCCACCTCGGCTGCAACATCGCGCCCAACGGCTCCGGGGCCGAGACCTTCGACTGCCCGTGCCACGGCTCCCGCTTCAACTTCAACGGCACCGTCTTCCACGGGCCGGCGACCGCCCCCCTGGCCACCTACACCTGGCGCGAGGGCCAGACGCCCGCAGACATCCTCATCGACGGCCTAACATTGCCTGCTGGAGGGTAGATGTCCGTTCTCCCCAGCCCCAGGAACATCCAGGTCGCGGTGGTGGAGTGGTTCGACGCCCGCTTCCCGTTCACCAAGTCCGTGGACGAGGCCCTCTACCAGAGGGTCCCCAACTACGCCAACGCCTTCTACTACTGCTTCGGGGGCATGGTCTTCATCCTGATCGGGCTCCAGCTGGTGACCGGGGTCCTGCTCGCCGTCTACTACGTGCCGGACGCGCACGGCGACCCCGCGCCCGCCTACCAGTCCATCCAGTACCTCATGAATAACGTCTACCTGGGCTGGCTCATCCGGGGGGTCCACTTCTGGGGCGCGAACCTGCTCATCATCATGATCATCCTGCACATGGCCCGGGTCTTCTGGACGGGCTCCTACCGCGCCCCCCGGGAGCTCAACTGGATGGTCGGCGTCGTGATGCTGTTCATCGTCCTCTTTCTCTCGCTGACCGGGTACCTGCTGCCCTGGGACACCAAGGCTTACTGGGCCACCAAGGTCACGCTCGACATCGTGGGCACCGGCCCCCTCATCGGGCCCGCCCTCAAGACGGCCCTCGAAGGCGGACCCATCGTGGGCCCCGAGACGCTTCAGCGCTTCTTCACCATCCACGTCTTCCTGCTCCCGGCGGCCGTCACCCTACTCATGTACGTGCACTTCAGGCTCATCCGGCACCACGGCATCTCGGAGCCGCTCTGAGATGGAGGGCCGAGAGCCCGGGCCAGCGGCCGATCCCGAGCGCTGGGAGGGTCCGGGCGCGCAGGTCGCGATACCGCTTCGCGAGGAGAACGGCGAGGCGGGGCACGCCCTCGAGCCCGAACACAAGCGGTTACCCATCGGAGTCGACCACCCGCTCTATCCGGTCCTGATCGGCCTCGCCCTCTTCCCCATCCTGATGGGGAGCACCGGCAAGCACCTAGCGGACGACCTCCCCGACGACGAAACCCACCCCTTCTTTCCGGACCACTTCTGGCCCTACCCGATCATCATGGTCCTGATCGTGGTGGCGACCGGGCTCTTGGCCGCCTTCGTGCAGAAGAACATGGCCCTGGAGCAGTCGGCCAACCCGCGCACGGTGGTCATCCCCCGCCCGGACTGGTACTTCCTCTTCCTCTTCCAGTTCTTGAAGCTCGGCCCCGAGCTCCTCATGTCGCTCGTCATCCCGCCCGTCATCGCGGTCGGCCTCCTGGTCTGGCCGTTCATCGACCGGGTTCTGGCCGTGAAGGGGGCCCGCAGGCTTGGGTGGAGGGTGTGGCCCAAGCCGGGCAAGAACCCCATCACGGGCACGGCCTGGGTCGTCTTCCTGTGCTTCATCGGCTTTCTGACCTTCTGGGCCCTGGCCGGCTTCACCCTCTTCGGCATCACGGGCGGCTAAACCCAGCCCTCGGCCCCCGGGCCCCGGTCAGCCTTTCTCCGTGACCCTGTACTCGAGGTACTTGCCGAGCAGTAGCCGGGTGTGCGACTCCAGCGCCGGTATCACGCTCAGCACCAGGCCCACCACCGGGTAGGAGAAGTACTGCAGGTAGACCACGCTCCTGTGGAGCCTCCCCCACGTCGACGGCTTGGGCGGCAGCATGCGGTGCTCCAGGTAGATCAGCGCCACCACCGTGGCCAGCGTGGCGGTCAGGATCACGCTCGTGTAGAGCCAGAGGTTTTGGCCGAGGTCGGTGACGGAGAAGTCCTTGCTGACCCAGATCGGGACCTGGGCCCCGAACATTAGGAAGACGGGCAAGAAGACCCAGTTGAGGTGGTTCAGAAAGAGGTAGCTGAAGCGCCGCACCCGGAGCCAGAGCGGGATCTCGGGGTGCTTCATGATCCGGCTCAGGACGTAAGGGACGTCGGTCACCCCCCACGCCCAGCGCTTGATCTGGTTGTACTGCGTGAGGTGGGTGGCGGCGTAGTCGCGCGCCTTGGGCGAGTCCCCGTAGAGGGGGAGGAACACGGGTTGGACCTGGAAGGCCGCCCCGAACCTGAAGAAGGCCTTCCAGTAGAAGCTGGAGTCCTCGGGGATGACGTCCTTGTCCCAGAAGCCCACGTCCTCCACGAACTGGAGGCTGCAGGAGTAGCTGGAGAAGGCGACCAGCCGATCCTGGCGCGAGTGCAGGTACATCTGCCACTGGGTGGCGCTGGCGGACATGACCCGCACGGCCGTCGGCACCTGCCAGATGTTGTTGTGGAAAACGGGGATGGGCTGCCAGATGACGTGGTCGCGGTTCTCGAGCCGCGCGTGATGGTAGCTCAGCCAGGCGAAGTAAAGGCGGTGGACCCGGTAGTCGGAGTCGAGGTCTGTGACGAGCACGCGCCGGAGGTCCAGGCCCTCTTCCCGCAGCCGGCCCACCATCCAGCGGCCGCCCCAGTTCATGGCCGCCGACTTGCCGACCACGATCCCCGGCTCGAGCGGGTCCTTGATGTGGTAGAAGCCGCCCAGGCGGCCGCCGAACTGCCGCCGCAGGCGGGCGACGTTCTCCCACCCCGGCCTGTCCGTCTCCCGCGTGATGATCCCGACCAGCTTGCGTTCGGCCGGGTAGTCCGCCTCCACGATCGCGCTCACCGTCGCCTCCAGCACGTGGTAGGGCTCGGTGTAGGTGGGGATGAGGCAGAGGTGGTAGAGGTCGAGCGGCGCCGGCGCGCCCGGCGGGAGACCGCCCGCCTCGCCGGGCGCGTCGCGGCAGCGCTCCAGCCAGTCCACCCGAAGATCCCGCTGGAGGTGCCCGAAGGTCCTGTAGACGCAGCGGATGACCCAGAAGGCGCGGCCGAACCAGTAGACGTCGAAGGCGAGGACCCCGATGGCGACGATGATGGCGCCGCCCGCCTTGAAGAGCGCAGGGATCCAGAGCGGGCACAAGAGCACCACCCAGGTCACGATTCCGGGCAGGGCCTCCAGGACGCGCCGGCCAGCCTGCGCGAGCGAGTCGCGCCAGCTCTCCTGGAGGACGCCCAGCCCGGGCTCGGGGGGGCGGCCCTCGAGGACCCCGGCCGGCGGGGCGTCCTCGGCGCCCGACTCGCCGTCCGGCTCGGGGGGCAGGCCAGGAATAGAAGGCGGGGCCATTGAGCTTCTATTAGGCATGAACGAGCTGAAGCACTTCAACGAGCCGGCCTTCGAGGTGGAGGTCCTCGGCTCCGACAAGCCGGTCCTGGTCGACTTCTACGCCGACTGGTGCGGGCCCTGCCGCATGATGGCCCCCGTCATCGAGCAGCTGGCCGGCGAGTTCGACGGGCAGGTCGTGGTGGGCAAGCTCGACGTCGACTCCGCCCAGGCGGTGGCCACGCGCTACCAGGTCCTGGGGATACCGACGCTGGGCCTCTTCAAGGACGGCCGGATGGTGGACCGCCTGGTCGGATACCCGGGTCCGGGCGGCGTGCGGGCCTGGCTGGCCCGCGGGCTGGAGGCCGTCACCGCCTGACCGGGTCAGCCGGGCTCGATCCGCGCCTCCCCGCGAAGCTTGTCGACTTCGCACGGGGTGACGCCTTACCCGTTCGGCGCTAGTCACCGTATCGGTGGGCGCCGAGCGGTAACTAGCCTTGCGCGCAGGGCAAGGACCCGCCGCAGCAAACGGACCAGGAGGCGCGCATGGCGATCGAGACGATAGCGGCAGGCTCGACCAAGCCCCTGCAGGTGATCGAGCGAGCCCGGCAGGCCGGCGTCCAGGTCGTGGACGTTCGCTTCGTGGACCTCCCGGGGACGTGGCAGCACTTCAGTCTCCCCCTCTCGGCGCTGGACGAGGACAGCTTCGAGGCGGGGCTGGGGTTCGACGGCTCCAGCATCCGGGGCTTCCAGGCCATCCACGAGAGCGACATGCTGCTCATGCCGGACCCCGCCACCGCCACCGTCGACCCTTGCCTCAAGGTCCCGACCCTCTTCATGATCTGCGACGTCGTGGACCCCCTGACGCGGCGTCCCTACGCCAAGGACCCCCGCTTCATCGCACGTAAGGCCGAAGAGCACCTGCGCATGACCGGCATCGCCGACGTGAGCTATTGGGGACCCGAGGCCGAGTTCTACATCTTCTCCAGCCTCAGGTTCGACCAGGACGCCCACAGCGGCTACTACTTCGTCGACTCCGACGAGGGGATCTGGAACTCGGGCTCAAACGGCACTGCCAACCTCGCCTACAGGCCCCGCTTCAAGGAGGGGTACTTCCCGGTCCCGCCCACGGACAAGCTCCAGGACCTGCGCTCGGAGATCATGCTCAAGCTGATCGAGGCGGGCGTGCCGGTCGAAGTCCACCACCACGAGGTGGGGACCGCCGGCCAGGCCGAGATCGACATGCGCTTCGACTCGCTGACTGCCATGGCCGACAAGCTGCTCACGTACAAGTACGTGGTCAAGAACGTCTGCGCGGAGCGCGGTTACGTGGCCACCTTCATGCCCAAACCGCTCTTCGGCGACAACGGCTCCGGCATGCACGTCCACCAGAGCCTCTGGAAGGACGGGGGCAACCTCTTCTTCGACGCGGACGGCTACGCGGGGCTTTCCGAGAAGGCGCGCTGGTACATCGGCGGCCTGCTCGCACATGCCCCCGCCCTGCTTGCCCTCTGCGCGCCCACCACCAACTCGTACCGCAGGCTGGTGCCGGGCTACGAGGCGCCCATCAACCTCGTCTACTCCCAGCGCAACCGCTCCGCCTGCGTCAGGATCCCCATGTACTCGAGCAGCCCCAAGACCAAGCGCATCGAGTTCAGGTCCCCGGACCCCTCCTGCAACCCGTATCTGGCCCTCTCCGCGCTCCTCATGGCGGGCCTGGACGGGATCCGGAAGCGCATCGAGCCCCCCGCCCCCATCGACGAGGACCTCTACGAGCTGCCGGCGGCGCAGCGGGCGCTGGTCAAGTCCGTGCCCGGCTCGCTGGCCGAGACGCTGCGGGCGCTCGAGGCCGACCACGGCTTCCTCACCGAGGGCGGCGTCTTCGACGAGGACGTCATCGAGGCCTGGGTCGAGTACAAGTGGAAGCGTGAGGTCGAGCCCGTGGCGCTCCGCCCCCACCCCTGGGAGTTCCACCTCTACCACGACGTCTAGGCGCGGGCGCGATACGCTGGCCGGGCTTGGGGTCGAAAGAGCTCTTCCCGGCCGTCTTCAGCCGCCACGCCGGGGCCTACGCACGGCGGCACGACGCCATCTGGCGCCGGGGCGGTGACGCCGCCCGCCGACGCCTCCTGGAAGCGCTCGGGGCCGGCCCGGGGGATCGGGTGGCCGACCTCGGGTGCGGTCCCGGGGACCTCGGGGCGCGCCTGCGCCCCACCGTCGGTCGGGCGGGCCTGATCGTGGGCGTGGACCTCGCCCCGGGCATGCTGGCGGTGGCCCGCAAGCGCTCGCCGGCTGCCCTCCTGCTGCGGGGCGACCTCGAGAGGCTGCCCTTCAAGGACGCCTGCTTGGACGGGGCCGTGTCGGGTCACGCCTTCCAGTTCGTCCCCGACCTGGGCGCCGCCCTCAGGGAGGCTGCGCGCGTGCTGCGGCCGGGAGGGCGCCTCGCGGCCAGCGTGCCGGCGGGCGGGGAGGTGGGTCCCGGCGCGCGCCTCGACGCCGTCTTCGACGCCCTCCTGCCGCCCGCCCCCTCGCCGACCGACCGGGGCCCGACCCTCACGACCCTGGCAGACGCCGGGGCCTGGCGGGAGGCCGTCCTCGAGGCCGGCTTCGCGAGCGCGGCGGTGGAGGTGGTCGAGAGCTCGGAGACCTACGCCGGCGCCGCCGAGATGGTCTCGCAGGCGGCCGGCTGGTGGAGCTGCGCGGTCCGGCTGGAGGCCGTCCCGCGCACCCACCGGGCCGGCCTCGTAGAGCGGGCGGCCCGCGAGCTGGAGCGCCTGCTAGGGGCGGGACCGGTCAGCGTCGCCCGGCGCGCGCACGTGCTGGTCGCGGACCTGTAGCGGCCTTTTCCATCAGGGCGACACGAGCATGACCCGCGCTCTCAGCGCGATGGCGATGGCGACGCGCGTCTCGGCGTCGTCGAGCGGGAGGCCGGTGAGATCCCCGATCCGCTCCAGCCGGTAGGAGAGCGAGTTGACATGCACGCCCAGAGCGCGTGCCGCCCGGCGGCGCACCCACTTCGACTCCACCATCGCCTCCAGAGTCTCCAGAAGCGGGGTCTCCCGGGAGGCGGCGTAGCGTACGAGCCCCCCCAGCACCTCCTCCACGAAGCGCTGCAGCGCGTCGCGGCTCTGGACCTCCAAGAGGAGCCGGAAGGCGCCCAGCGCGCGGTAGGAGGTGATCCGCTCGCTCATGCCCGCCCGCCGCGCGAGCCGGAGGGCCTGGCGGGCCTCCTGGTGCGAGCGAGGTAGCTCCTGGAGCGTCCCGGCCACGTTGCCGAGCCCGATCGAGGCAGTGCGAGGGCGGAGGACCGGCGCCGCCGCCGAGAGCACCTCCCCGGCAAGCCGCTCAGCCGCGGCCAGGTCGGGGGCGACCTCCTCGGGGACCAGGATCACGGCCGAGCTGGGCCTGGTCACCACCAGCGAGCCGGGCATGCGTCGCGCCCCCAGGTCGACCAGCACGGCATCCAGCCGGTCCTGCCCGCCCCGGCCCGGCAGCGGCTCGGCCGCAGCGCCGTCGAGCTCCAAGACCAGCACCCAGGCACGGGCCGGCAGGCGGTGGCCGAGGCGCTCGGCCTGGCGCGCGAGCCGCTCGGCCTCAGCCTCGCCGAGGCCCCCTCCCAAGAGCTCGTCGACGAGGTTGCCCCTGAGCCGCCTCTCCACCTCCGCCCCCGCCCGCTCCTTGGAGAGCTCGAGCGCCAGCACGGTGGAGCCGTGCTCCAGGGCGCGCCGCCTGCCGTCGTCGTCGGGCCCCTCCTCGGGGACGGGCACCGCCATCAGGCCCAGGAGGTCTGCGCCCGCCCGCACGGGCACCACGTCAAGGTGGCGCGCCGGGCGTCCGACCTCGATCCGGACCTCCCGCGTCTCTCCCCTGGCCAGGGCAGGCGGCACCGGGATCCGGGCGGGAAGTGACTCGGCCGCCGCGCCCAGGCCCCTGATCCGGAAGCCGGCCGGAGAGTAGAGGGCGGCCCCGCCCCCGGCCAGACCCCCGACCGCCTCCAGGATGGCGGGCAGGCCCGCCCCCTCCAGACTCAGCCGGGTGAAGCGCTCGTGGATGTCGTGCGAGAGGCTTATCTCCGCCAGCTGCGCCTCCAGGCTCCTGTGCATCTCGCTGCGTTCCAGGATGCCGGCCATCTGCCCGGCGATGGCGCGCAGGAATTCCACGTCCTCCTCCCCGAAGGTGCGCGGCGGCTGGGCCTGGACGTTGAGCACGCCGACCAGGCGGGGGCCGGACTCGATCGGCACCGAGAGCATGGAACGGAAGCGCCGCTGGTCCACCCCCGGCACCCACTTCCAGTGGGGGTCGAGGCTGACGTCGGGGACGACCAGGGGCTCGGCCGTGCGGGCCACCCAGCCCGTCACCCCCTCTCCGGCCTCCAGGGTGGCGATGCCGACCATGTTCTCGTCGAGCCCGTTGGTGGCGCTCAGGAGCAGCCGCCCACCGGGCTGCAGGAGGTAGAGCGAGCAGACGTCGGTGGACATGGCGGACGTCGTCTCGCGGATGATGAGACTGACCAGCTCGCGAGGCTCGGGGGTGGAAGCGGCGGCCTGGGCCAGGCGCTGGAGGAACCCCAGCTCGCGGACCACGCGCTCGAGGTCGCCACCTTGGGGGGCGCTCCTGTCGGCCATCAGCATCTGACTAGGGTAGCCGCCGAGCCCCGCCCTGGCCTAGTGCCTACCGACCGACCTTTGTGCCCACGAGTAGTGCGGACCTCACAACAGGCGCCCGCGCTGACCCAGCTCAGCCCTGGGGCAGCGGCGAGGCCTCCTCGACGAGCATGATGGGGATGCCGTCGACCACGGGGTACCTCAGCTTGCAGGCGGCGCAGTCGAGGCCGTCGCCGCCAGGCGCCGGCTCGAGGGAGCCGTGACAGGCCGGGCAGGCGAGGATGGCCAGGAGATCAGCGGGGACTTCTGGGGGCACCATGCGCTCTCGATCCTAGCCCGACGGTCACTCGACGCGGGCGGCCGGCTGCTCTTTGCCCCCGCCCAGGAAGGACTCCACGAACTCGGGGTCGGTCCCCAGCTGGGCCGGGGTGCCCTGCATCCGGCACCTGCCCCCTCCCAGCACGTAGGTCCAGTTCGAGATCGCCAGCGCCGACTTCGCGCGCTGCTCGACCAGCAGCACGGCCGCTCCCGCGGCCGCCAGCCGCAGCACGTGGTCCTCGAGCAGCGTCCGCGCGACCGCGGGCGCCAGGTTGGCCGTCGGCTCGTCGAGCACCAGCACCTTGGGCTCGAGCATGAGCACACGGCCCATGGCGAGCATCTTCCGCTCCCCCCCGCTGAGCTTGCCGGCCGGGCGCCCCAGCATCCGCGCCAGGACCGGGAAGACGCCCACGACAGCCTCGATGCGGCCCGGCAGCTGCTTGGAGTTGAGGAGGTATCCCCCCATCTCCAGGTTCTCGCGCACCGTGAGGGGCTCGAAGACGTCGTCGACCTGGGGCACGTACCCGACGCCGTGGCGGGCCACCTCCTCGGGGGCCCAGTTGGTGAGGTCCGCGTCTCCCATGACAACGCGCCCAGCCGTCACCTTCAGCACCCCGACCAGGCTCTTGAGGAAGGTGCTCTTGCCGGAGCCGTTGGGCCCCACGATGGAGACGACCTCGCCGAACCCGACGTCGGCGGAGACTCCGTTGACGACGGGCGCCCCCCCGTAGCCGGTCACGATCTCCGTGGCTCGGAAGGCGGTCGGCGGCCGGCCCTGTCCGTCAGCCGACAAGGTAGGCCTCCACCACCTCGCGGTGCTGCCGCAGCGCGCTCATGGTGCCCTCGGCGATGACACGCCCCTCCGCCAGGGCGATGACGGGGTCGCACAGCCTGTCCACGATGGTGAGCTCGTGCTCGACCATGAGGATGGTGATGCCCTGGTCTCTCAGGCCCAGGAGGTGCTCGCCGATCTCGGCCGCCAGGTGGGGATGGACCCCGGCCATGGGCTCGTCTAAGAGGAGCACGCGCGGCTCGGCCATGAGCGCGCGCATGATCTCGACGAGCCGGCGCTGACCGCCGCTGAGGGCGCCCGCGTACTCGTTCTCCTGCCGGGTCAGCCGGAACCTATCCAGCAGGTCGCGCGCGCGCTCGATCGACTGCCGCTCGGCGGGCCCCCAGTGACGCCGGCCCAGGAGCGCTCCCCCCAGCCGGTCTCCGGGATGGTCCTTGACGGCGGCCAGGAGGTTCTCGAGGACCGTCAGCCGCTTGAACTCGCTGGAGAGCTGGAAGGTGCGCACGAGGCCCATGCGGGCGCGCCGGAAGGGGGCCCGGCGGGTGATGTCGCGGCCGTCGTAGAGGATCTGGCCGCCCGAGGGCGCCACCGTCCCCGCCAGCATCGACAGAAGGGTGCTCTTACCGGCCCCGTTGGGCCCGATCAGCCCCGTCAACCGGCCCCGCTGCACCGAGATCGAGACCCCTGCCACGGCCAGCACGCCGTCGTACTCGCGGCGCACGTCGCGCGTCTGCAGCACGGCGTCCCCGGCCGGCGCCCGGGAGGCTGCGGCGGCGGGGGCGCTAGTCGCC
>JBOHUY010000023.1:0-1622 GCA_050735015.1 Candidatus Dormibacterales bacterium
ATGGAGCACACCACCAAAACCGGCGCACCCAAGATCCTGCGTCAATGCCGGCTGCCGCTGACCGGGCCGGGCGTGGTGCACGCGATCGTGACCGAACTGGCCTATATCGCGGTGACGCCAGTGGGTCTGGAGCTGCGCGAGGTAGCCGCGGGCGTGCGTCCGGAGCAGGTGCAAGCAGCCACCGAGGCCCGGCTGATCGTCTCCCCCCAGCTTGCCGTGATGCCGGAGTAGCGACCTAAGCCTTCGGGCGCGGACCGCGGGCCCGCAAATGGGGCAGGATCCCCGCCCGGCCTGGGAGTACCGGCCGCCGGCCGCCCCGTAGTGACCAGCCCGCCGGTGCCTTCGTGGGGCGGGCGCCCCGCCTGCCCACCCCGTACCCCATACCCCGTACCCCTTACCCCAAATTGACGCAGCCTTGACGTAGGTTTGACGTAACTTTTGACCTTGACAAACGAGCCTCCACCTGTGATACAACTCACGCCAGTTAGTATTTGCCCGTGTGGAGACGCCCGTGAGATTCGAAGCCTGCCTGCTTGTCTGCCAGCTCGGCGCCCTCCGCGCCGATTCGGCGCCGGGCGGGGCCTCGCAGTGGTTTACCGGCGTGGACAGCGATGTCCGGACTGACCTGTCGGATTTCCCCTTCCGCGAGTACTCCTCGATCCAGGGCCGCTGGCTCTCCCCAGACCCCGCCGGCCTGGCCGCCGTCAACCCCGCCAATCCCCAGACCTGGAATGCCTACGCCTACGTCGGCAACCAGCCGCTCAGCGCCACCGACCCGACGGGCCTCCATCAGCTCCCGCCGACTCTTACCTGCAGTTACTGCCCCAGCGATTTCTGGACGGGGACCTGCAGCATCTGCGATGTGATTGGTGTGGGCGCGACCTGCACTCTGGACGCGATGGACACCGCCTGCGGCGGCATCCCGCTCAATGGCGCCGTCGAATGCCCCGGCAGTTGCGCTCCAATTCACACCCGCATCGGCGGCGGCCAGTGGGCGGTCTTTCAGGCCACCGCCGCCCGCAGCGGCTACGTTCCGGTCGGGCCGACGCTGGACGAGTGGGACGAAGAGCGATCCTGGGAGCTCTTCCTCCAGGCCCAGCGCTTCGCCAACGCGAACCCTGCCGAGTCCTACGAGGTGACCCCCACGTGGCGTGGCTTCGCGTTTCAGATCCAGATCCTAGGCCTTCCTCTCGACACCGCCGCCGCGGAGGCTGCTGGGTGGCTGGACCCCCTCACGATCTTCGAGAACGGCGACACCTCCTGGTACCAGGGCGACTGGTGGAGCATGTTCAATGTGCCCCACACCATCGACGACCCTGGCGGCATCATTTACCACGTAGACCCGTTCGGCCCGCTCAATCCCCTCCACTTCTTGATCCAGGTCATCGGCGGGTGGCTGGGCGGAACAGAGCGGCTCCCGACAGTTAGCTGCTCCCTGGCGGCGGGCGGCTGCTCGCTCGCCGGGGGCGGCTAGAATGCGGCGCGCGGCAGTGCTCGCGGGATTCCTGGCCCTGGCGCCAGCGCTGGCGGCGCAGGCGCCCGCGGCGGGCTACACCGTCATCCGCGTGCACTTTCTCGGAGCGAAAAACGGCAAGCCTCAACGCGATCAGCGGGTGATGCTC
>JBOHUY010000024.1:0-4576 GCA_050735015.1 Candidatus Dormibacterales bacterium
GCCCGAGCCCGCTCCCGCCGGCGCTCCCGCGGCCCCCCCACCCGAGGCGGGCGCCGCCCCGGCCGGGGCCCCGCCCGCGTCCCGCTGAGCCCCCACAGGGGGAGCGCTATGGGGCATGCTTGGCGAGGTGGAAGCGGGGCTCTTCTTGGCCGGCCTGGTGGTCGGGCTGGTGGTGGGCGCGGCAGGAATGAGGCTGCTGGGGACAAGGCCGGCGCTGCCCGCGACCGCCCCCCCGGCGCCAGCCGGGCCTCCCGCGACGCCCGCCCCCGAGCCTCCCGTAGAGGGTGCCCCCGGCCTCTCCCAGGACTCCGGGGTGGTCGCCTCGCAGGCCGTCCTGGACCTCGACGCGGACCCCTCCGGGGCGCCCCCGGCGGTCTCGGAGGAAAGCCCGCCCGGCACTTTGAGCGAGTCCAGCGCCCGGCTCACAGAGGAGCTCGAGCGGCGCTACCGGGGCAAGCGCGCGGAGGGCCCGGCCGAGCCCCGGCGGGGAGGTGGGCGGCGCGGACCCCGCCCGGGGTGAGGCCCGGGACTTAAAGCTCCCTCAGTCACCGCTGGGGCAGCTCCGGGGCGGCCCCGGGGGCTCGTAGACGGGCCAGGCGCCCCCCGCCACGCGCACGTAGCCGAAGTCGCGCAGGTCCCAGTGCCACCCCCAGCCGTCCGTGGTCAGCACGACCAGCGAGGGGCAATTGTTGGAGAGGGCCGAGCGGACGCCAGCCGGGCCCTGGGGGAGGGTCCAGAAGGCGGAGTTGAGGCCGATGTAGGGGGTGGCGGGCTGGAGCCCGCTGCGCTCGTAGAGCCAGGGCTCGTCGCCCAGGACCAGGAGCGTACCCCCGCCGCCGGGGGAGCGCAGAGCCCCCAGGTGCGCCAGCACCTCCTGGATCTGGGGGCGGGGGAAGGGGAACCCGGCCGCGTAGTCCGACCAGGTCTCGCCACCGCTCGCGTAGCTGAGCCAGTTCGCGTAGTAGCCGGGCAGCTGCCGGAAGCTGAAGTTGTGGAGGAGGACGCGCGGCGCCCGGCTGGCGGTCATGAGGGCCGTCTGCTGGGCGGGCAGGATGAGCGCCGCCTCGGCGCCCGCCAGCACGGCGGCGGCGGCGGCGGGGACCGCGATCCAGCGAGGGCGGACCCGCACCGCCAGGAGCGCCGCCCCCACGGCCAGAGGCGGGATGACCTCGTGAGCGTAGTGGGTCAGCTCGCGGGGCGTGAGGCTGGCGCCCGCCAGGCTGGCGGGGAGCCAGACCGACATCAGCCGGGCGCCCGGCGTGCGGCTGTTGGCGAGGCCGACCAGGCTGGCCGCCGCCAGCACGGCCAGCCGCGCGTAGGCGGGGTCGAGGCTGCCCTTGTTGGCCCAGACCATGTAGGCGTGGTCGGAGGGCAGCACGGTGCCCAGGTAGGCGGGCAAGGAGCCCTCCCCCCAGAGGGCTCCCGCGGCCGCGGCCAGGACGGCGGCCACCCCGGCCGCCATCAGGGCCGCCCGCAGCGCCCAGAAGCGGCGGCTCGAGAGCAGCGGCACCAGGAGGGCGAGGCCGTCGAGCGCGAAGGAGGGGCGCGTCACGACGGCCGCCCCCAAAAGCGCCCCGGCGGCGAAGGCGGCCGGGAGCCGGCTGCTGAAGGAGAGCACGAGCGCGCCCATGAAGAAGGGGAGGGCCGCCAGCTCCACGTTCAGGAGGTCGCCGTCGAGGGTGGGCAGGCTGAGCGCCAGCCCCACCAGAGCCCCCGCCAGGAGGCCCGCCTTGAGGCCGGCCAGTCGCCGCGCCACCCCCAGGGCGAGGAGCGAGGCGGCCACGACGGCGGCCGTGGTCGCCAGCTGCACGAGGACGTGCTCGCCCCCGGCGCCCAGCGCGAGCAGGGCCCTGTAGATCCAGTAGATGCCGGGGGGGCTGTTGTCGTAGACCCGCCGGTAGAGGGGGAGGCCCTTGGAGGCGGCCCAGGCCACGCTCGTGAAGAAGCCCTCGTCCGAGTACCACCGGGGCTCGGTCAGGGTGGGGGCGCGCAGCAGCAGGACGCCCACCACGAGACCGAGCCGGGCCCAGGCCAGGCGGTGCGTCAATCGCGCGACCGCTGGGCGCGAGGCGATGGCCGTCGCGGGCGGCATGGGCCCGACTGTAGCAGCCTCCCGATCGGGGGATCGGGGCCGGCCGGGCGCGCCGCCCGGGGCCCCTTTCTTCAGGCCAGGCTCTGTTGCCAGGCCTGGTGGAGGGCGCCGTAGCGCCCCCCCGAGAGGGCCAGCTCGGCCGGGGTGCCGTCCTCGACGACGGCGCCCGCTTCAACCACGAGCACGCGGTCCGCGATCTCGACGGTGGAGAGCCGGTGGGCGATGATGACCGCCGTCCTCCCCGCCAGCAGGGTCTTGAGCGCGCGCTGGACCCCCCTCTCGCTGGGGAGGTCGAGCGAGGAGGTGGCCTCGTCCAGGATGAGCACCTTGGGGTCGGCCAGGAAGGCGCGCGCGAAGGCGACCAGCTGCCTTTGCCCGGCCGACAGGCGCACGCCCCGCCGGCGCACGTCGGTGGTGTAGCCGTTCGGGAGCCCGCTGATGAAGCCGTGCGCCCCCACCGCCCGGGCCGCCGCCTCGACCTCCTCGGGCGTGGCCCGGGGGCGCCCCACGGCGATGTTGGCGCGGACGTCGCCGGAGAAAAGGAAGCTCTCCTGGGTGACGACGGCCACGGCCCGGCGGAGGTCGGCCTCGGCCAGCTCTCTGAGGTCGAGGCCGTCCAGGGTGACCCGGCCCGAGGTGGGGTCGTAGAAGCGCGCCATGAGGCGCGCCACGGTGGACTTGCCCGCCCCCGTCCGACCCACCAGGGCCACCACCTGCCCGGCCGGGATGACGAAGCTCACGCCGCCCAGCACCTCGCGGTCGGTGTAGGCGAAGCGCACCGACTCGAAGGCCACCTCTCCACGCGGATCGGGGAGGGGTGAGGGCTCCCGGGGGGGCGCCACCACGGGCTCCTCATCCAGCACGCCGGAGATCTTCTCGAGGGCGGCGGCCGCGGCCTGGAAGAGGTTGTAGAACTGGCTCAGGTCCTGGACCGGCCCGAAGAACTGGCGCACGTAGAGAACGAACGCGGTCAGCACGCCCACCGAGAGCGAGCCGCGCGTGACCAGGAGCCCGCCCGCCACCAGGACGGCGGCCGTGGCCAGGCGGCCGAGCAGGTTGATGCCGGGCCCGAAGCGCGCGCTGAGGTCGTTGGACCAGGTGTTGGCGGCGCGGTAGCGGCCGTTGACGTCCTCGAAGATCTCCTGGTTGCGCGGCTCGCGCCGGAAGGCCTGCACGGCCCGGATCCCGCTCAAGGACTCCGTGTAGTGGACGATGACCAGCGCCACGGCCTGGCGGACGGCCCTGTAGGAGCGCTCCGACTGGCGCCGGAACCACTGCGTCAGGACGACCACGAGGGGAAACGCGAGCAGGGTGATGGCGCCCAGCCGCAGGTCCATGACGAGCAGGACGGCGGCGATGGCGACGATCGAGATGACGCTGGTGGCGACGGTCGCCAGCCCCGTGTTGAGGAGCTCGGTGAGGGCGTCCACGTCGCTGGTCAGGCGCGAGATGATGCGGCCGGACGTGTAGCGCTCGTAGAAGCCCAGGCTGAGCTCCTGGACGTGGGTGAAAAGGCGCCGCCGCAGCTCCAGGAGGACGCGCTGGCCGGCCTCCCCGGAGACGATCAGGAACCCGTAGTTGGCGAGCGCCGCCAAGGCCGCCAGGGCGGCGATGGCCCCCACCAGCGCCTCCACCACGCCCAGGTCTGTGCGGGGCGGCGTCAGCCCGCTGTCGATGGCGAGCCCGACCAGGCGGGGGATGGCGAGCGTGGCCGCGGTCTTGACCAGGATGAGGCCGAAGGCGGCCGCCAGCGCGCGCCGGTGGGGCCCCAGCAGCGAGGCGGCCAGGCGCCGGCTGCGGCGGCGGAGGAGCCCGGCGGCGCTGGCTGTGAGGTCGTCGACCTCCTCGGCGGCCACCCCCCGCCAGGCGTCGGGACGCGCGTCTGCGCTCAGCTGACGGCCTCCTCGGGCCGGGCCGCCAGCAGGTCCCGGTAGAGGGCGCTCGTACGCATCAGCTGGGAGTGGGTGCCGGTGGCGGCCACGGCGCCCCCCTCCAGGAGGGCCACGCGGTCCGCCAGGGCGAGCGTGGAGGGGCGGTGGGCGACGAGGATGGCGGTGGCACCGCCCAGGACCTCGCGGAGGGCCTCCTCGATGACCGCCTCGGTGTGCACGTCCACGGACGAGAGAGGGTCGTCCAGGACCAGGACGCGGGGCTCGCCGAGCACGGCCCGGGCCAGCGCCAGGCGCTGGCGCTGCCCCCCCGAGAGCGTGTAGCCCTGCTCCCCGACCCGGGTTTCGAGGCCCCAGGGCAGCTCCCAGACGAAGTCCGCCTGGGCCACCCGCAGGGCCCGCCGGAGCTCCCCGTCGGAGACGATCCGGCGCCCCATGACGAGGTTCTCGTAGACGCTGGCCGAGAACAGGATGGGGTCCTCGAAGGCGCAGCTGACGTGGGAGCGGAGCGAGCTCAAGGTGAGCTCACGGACATCGTGCCCGTCCAGCCGCACCGAGCCCTCGTCGACGTCCTGCAGCCGGGGCACCAGGGAGG
>JBOHUY010000025.1:0-3357 GCA_050735015.1 Candidatus Dormibacterales bacterium
GAGGAGGGCGCCCGCGGCGCGGACGTCGGCCGTCCTGAGCGCGCCCGGCGACTGCTCGGGAAAGGCCGGCGTGAGCGCGAAGTGGCCGAGCCGGACCGAACCGTTCTTCCCCACGTGGACGTTGCCCGGGTGTAGCGCGCCGTGCCAGAGGCCGGCCTGGTGCAGGCTCGTGAGCGCGTTCAGCACCCCCAGCCCGACGGCCAGGACGCAGGCCCTCGGTAGCTTCCTCCCCGCCGCCAGCCGGGAGAGGGGCACCCCCTCGTCGAGCGGCGAGACGACCACCACCGACCCCCGCACCGAGAACGCGGAGAGGAAGTGGAGGAGATGGGGCTCGCGGAGCTGGCAGGCGGATTCCAGGCGGCGCGCCAGGCGGCCCGCGGAGCGTCCCAGCCCGCCCACGCGCTTGACGGCGACGGCCCGCCCGGACCCGCGGGGGTCCGCCTCGTGCGCCCGCCAGGTGGCTCCCACCGACCCCTCCCCGAGCCGCCTCCCGAGTACGATGCCGCGCGCGGCCAGCTCCTCGGCGAGGCCGGCCTGGAAGGCCGCGCCGGCCTCCCGGGCGCGACCTGAACCAGCGGGTTGGGACATCGAGAACTACTCTATCGTGTGCCGCCCGGAACCGGCAACCCCGACATCTGGGGCCCCCAGGACCTACACGGACAGGGGATGCGGCGGCGGCGCGCCCGGCCCGGTCCGCGCGAGGTCCGTGCCGAGCCCGAGACGGCCGGTGCGCCGGTACCGCGGGCGTGGTCTTTCCCCTGCAGCGGGCGGCCGTGGGTCGGCCCTCGTCGTGGCCCAGGCCCCCGCCGGCCGCCGCGGCGCATCATGCTCGAGAGAGGCTCAAGAACATCTGAGGAGTACGGCGCCATGACCCAAGAGCGCATCCGCGGCTTCCGGCTCGGCATCTATGTCTTCAAGGACGCGGAGATCGTGGACTTCGCTGCGCCCTACGGGGTCTTCTCCGTCGCCCGGCGCTTCGACCCCGAGCTCGACGCCTTCCTCGTCGCCGACGCCAACCGCCCCGTCCAGGCCCAGGCCGGCTTCACGGTGATGCCCAACTACTGCTTTTTGGACGAGCCCGCCATGGACGCCTTCCTCATTCCGGGCGGGGCGGGGACCCGCCAGGAGGTGGGTAACCAGCGCCTCTTCCGGTACATCCGCTCCCTGCCCGAGTCCACGCTGCTGACCAGCGTCTGCACGGGCTCCTGGATCTACGGGCGCATGGGCCTTTTGGACGGGCTCCCCGCGACCAACCGCAAGGAGCCCGACCGCTCCGAGGCCAGGCCCCCCGGGATGGTGCCCATCGACCGGCTGGCGGAGATCGCGCCCGCCTGCCGCATCAGCCGGGCCCGGGTCGTGGACGCGGGCCGCGTCGTCACCGCGGGCGGGATCAGCTCCGGGATGGAGATGGGCTTCCACCTGCTGCGGCGGGCCGGCTACGACGAGTCCTTCGTCTCCGAGGTGGCGCGGGTGATGGAGTTCACGCGCGCGTACGAGGTCTACCGGGAGGACGTGGAGGTGGCGGCCGGTGCGCGGCCGGGTGGATGAGAGGGGGACCTGAGAGAGGGGCCTGAGAGGGGGTCCTTCAGCCGCCCAGGAGCCAGGCGAAGACCGCCTCCGCCGTGGGCATGCGGTTGGCGGCCTGGTCCCAGACCGCCGAGGCGGGGCCGTCGATGACATCCGCCGTCACCTCCAGCCCGCGGTGGGCGGGCAGGCAGTGCATGAAGACCGCCTCCTTTGCCGCCAGCGCCATCAGGCGCCCGTCGACTCGATAGGGCGCAAGGCGCACGATCCGCTCGAACTCGCGGCCCTCGGACCCCATGGAGACCCAGACGTCGGTGTAGACGCAGGCCGCCCCGGCGACCGCCTCCTCAGGCGCGCGCACGACACGGACCTGGCCCCCGTTGCGGCCGGCCACGGCGCCGGCGCGCTCTTGGACCTGGGGGTCGGGCCTGTGCTCTTCGGGGCAGGCCACGGTGAGGCTCGACCCGGCCAGGGCGCACGCCTCCATGAGCGAGTGCACCACGTTGCTGCGGCCGTCGCCCACGTAGGCCACGGGCAGGCCGCGGAGGGCGCCGAAGCGCTCTTTCAGGGTCATGAGGTCGGCCAGCGCCTGACAGGGATGGTGGTCGTCGGTGAGGGCGTTGACGACCGGCACCGAGGCGTGCTCCGACATCTCCTCCAGGCGCAGGTGGGAGTAGGTGCGCACGACCAGGGCCGCCGAGTAGGCGGAGATGATGCGCACGGTGTCGGCCACGCTCTCGCCGCGGCTGACCTGGAGCTCCTGGGGATCCACGAAGGCGGCCAGCATGCCCAGGCGCTGGGCCGCCCCGGTGACCGAGAGGCGGGTCCTGGTCGAGGGCTTCTCAAAAAGGCAGGTCAGGGTGCGCCCGAGCAGCTGGCGGGCGCGCGCCTGCGGGGGCTCCCCCTTCATGGTGGCGGCAAGGTCGAGGAGCGCCGAGAACTCGGCCTCGCCCAGGTCCAGGACGCGCAGCAGGTGGCGGGTCGCGACGGCGCTGCTCACCTGCCCGCCGCCGCCCACCGCCCCACTCCCGCCGCCTGCCGAGCGAGCGCGCGCGCCCGGGCCGCCACGCGGCGGGGGTGCGGCCCCCCCACCAGGTCCCGGCGGGAAAGAGATCCGGCGGCGTCCCAGGGGGGACGGTGCCCTCCCTCCCGCACCTGGCGGCCGACCTCCGCGTGGGCCTCTCGGAAGGCCGCGCCGCCGGCGACCATGGCCTCGGCCGTGTCGGTGGCGAGAAGGTCGGGGTCGCCGCAGGCGGCCGCCATCCTATCTCTGTCGAAGACCAGCACCTCGACCATCAGGCGCGCCGCCTCCAGGCACTCTCCCGCGCTCGAGACGGCCGGCACCAGGTGGGCGCGGTCCTCCTGGAGGTCGCGATCGTAGGCGAGGGGAAGGCCCTTGAGGACCGCGGCCAGGCCCACGTAGGCGGCCAGGCCCCGTCCGCTGCGCGCGCGGATGAGCTCGGCCACGTCCGGGTTGCGCTTCTGGGGCATGAGGCTGGAGCCGGTCGAGATGCGGTCCGAGAGGCGGACGAACCCGAACTCGGAGCTCGACCAGATGACGACGTCCTCGCCCAGGCGGCTCAAGTGGAGGCCGAGGGTGACGCAGGCGTGCACGAGGTCGAGCACGAAATCGCGGTCGGCGACCGCGTCGATGCTGTTCTGGGTGAGGCGGGACAGGCCCAGCTGGGCGGCGGCCACGTCGCGGCGCAGGGGCAGGGTGGAGGCGCTCAGGGCACCCGAACCCAGGGGCATCTCGCCGGCGGCGGCGTGGGCGTGCCGGAGGCGCACGGCGTCGCGCAGCAGCGGCTCGGCATGCGCGAGCAGCACGTGCCC
>JBOHUY010000026.1:0-3619 GCA_050735015.1 Candidatus Dormibacterales bacterium
GGCCACGCTTTAGGCCACCCATCGGCGTCCTGTGGCGGTTGCGCATCCGAGTCGATGACACGCTGGAGGACTACACCGCCGAGGCTCGACGCCACCCACTCTTCGAACTCCGACCGATGGAGGAAGACCAGAGCCTCGCCTGACGCTGAGGACTACGTCGGGTAACCGGACATCGCCACGATCGTCGACGCGGCGGCACCGTCGGAGCGCCAGTCGGACTCTATTGGCTGACCAATTGGCGAACCAGCGGCGGACGGCGGGGAAACGGGGGAGGGGCGGCCGAGTTCAAAAGCCAGGTGCCGAGGGGCAGATTTGAACTGCCGACACGCGGATTTTCAGTCCGCTGCTCTACCAAGCTGAGCTACCTCGGCACAGGCCGCCATTCTACTTGCCCTCCCTTCGCCCTCCCTCGACGACGCAAAGCTTCCGGGCGGCAGGTCCCTGACATTGAAAGCCTTGTGGTGAGATATGATAGTAATGATGTAGGATTTAGGTGAGTGGAGGTGGCTAGAACAAGTGGTCGATGCGAGTCGCGAAGATAACGTGGGGGCCGAAAGGAAGGGGCCGCAGACACTGCCGGACCTAGCCACGCAACTGGAGGACCTCTTCGTGCGGGTGGCTTTGTGCGAGCGGTGGGCCCGGGCCGAAGATCGCATCGACAGGACCGTCGGAGGTTGGAAGTGAAGAGACCACGTCACGCCTTCGTGGCGGTTCGGGACGGGCGTGAGATCCAGGTTTTCCTGGAGAGCCTGGAAAGGGCGGAGATAAGGCTCCGCGCCCACCGCCCCGGGTTGCTCGAGCGGCTTCACGTGATCCTTTGTGGGATCCCGCGGCGCTGACCCGCCCGGAGGCGGTCGCTTCGTGGCCAGTTCCTAACGAGTTCGTCATCGGTTTGAAGTCGCTCTTTCGGGACCTGCCTGGGAATGTTCTCGTGGCATGTCCATCCACCCGGCCTGGAAGCCCCTGGTCCCCCTCGTCGCGGCGCTCGCTCTGGTCGTCACCGGTGCCAGCGCGGGGCTGGCCGTGGGCGGACACGAGACCGAGTACAAAGGTATCTTGGCGGGCGCTCCCTACCTGGTCGAGATCCCCCGGGATTGGAACGGGGTGCTCGTGCTCTACAGCCATGGCTACGTCGGGCCGGGCCGCCCCAGTCCCGCCCAGGACGCCCCCGACGAGGGCACCTCGGGATGGCTTCTCGCACACGGCTACGCGGTGGCCGGCTCCGGGTACAGCCAGACGGGGTGGGCCGTGCGGAACGGGATCGCATCCCAGCTCGAGCTCCTGCAGGCCTTCCGCGCCCGGTTCGGCCGGCCCCGAGCCGTCATCGTGTGGGGTGAGTCCATGGGCGGCCTCATCACGGCCGCACTCGCCCTAAATCGATCGGCGGGGGTGGCGGCCGCGCTGCCGATGTGCGGCGTGCTCTCAGGCACGACCGGCTTTTGGGACCACGCCTTGGCCGTCGAGTACGCCTTCAAGACGCTACTGGCGCCCGGCTCGGCCCTCCGGCTCGTCCACATCTCGCGTCCGGCTCGGAACTACTCCCTGGCCGAGAGCATCCTGGAGCGGGCCGAGCGGACGGCCGCGGGGCGTGCGCGGCTGGCCCTCGTGGGCGCCCTGGCGGGCATCCCGGGTTGGTTCAGGACCGGCAGCCCCCCACCAAGCGTCACCGACCTCGAAGCCTGGCAGGCCGCCCAGGCGGCCTGGGAGTCGCACCCCTATCTCTACTTCGCCTTCGACCTCCGGGCGGAGCTCGAGGCGCGGGCGGGCGGCAACCCCTCCGGCGACGCGGGTGTCGACTTGGACGCCACCCTCGCGAGCTCTGCTGAGCTGCCTCAGGTCACCGCCCTCTACGCGGCCGCAGGGCTCGACCTGGCGGGCGACCTCGCGCGCCTGCGGACGGGGGCGAGGATCACGCCCGATCCGCGGGCGGCCATATACGCGTCCCGCTATGGGGACGTACGAGGGGACCTCACGGTTCCGGTCCTCACCATGCACACCACTGGCGACGGGCTAGTCCAGCCGGGGTCCGAGCTCTCATTCGTGGAGGGACTGACCGGTGGGCGCGACCTCGTGCGGCAGCTCTACGTGGCCAGGGCGGGGCACTGCAGCTTCACCGCCGCCGAGTCGCTGGCGGCGTTCAGGGTCCTGGCCGGCCGCTTGCGGACGGGACGCTGGGGGGATCTCGCCCCCGGCTTCCTGGACGAGAGCGCGCGAGGCCTGGGGCCGGGTGAGAACGAGCTCTCGTGGCCTCAGGTCCCGGCCTCGCCCGCCTTCGTGCGCTACGCCCCCGCCCCGCTGGCGGGCGCGTAGCACGGGCCGCCCTCAGGCGGCGGTGACCGTCACCTGGCAGGCGGAACCCGCCCGCATCTGGATGGTCACCATGGCCGTCTGCGTGTCCCAGGACCAAGACGAAACGCACCGGCCGCTGACCTCCGGACGGGCGAGGGTGAGGACGGGCCAGGAGACGAGCGCGGGCGGGCCCCCGTGGGTGGCCGCGACGGTCAGTCTCAGCCGGCCGCGCTCGGCGTCGGGTGGCAGGGCGGCGACCCCCGGCGGTGCCGCCGCCAGGTAGGGGCTGGCCAGCTGGGCGAGGATTCCCGTCAGGAGTCTCCCGCCCTCCGTCCGCACGCCCCAGTGGGGGTCCTGGCGCCACTGCCACCACGCCCAACCGATGCCGGCCGTGTCCATGTCCTGGAGCACGGCGGCGGTCCAGGCGGAGGCACCGCTCTGGGTGTGGTCGATGCCGACCTCGCCGACCCAGATGGGGGCGGGGATCCGGGCCGCCTCGCGCTCGCGGGCCGCCAGGGTCGAGGCGATGACGCGGCCCTGCGCGCCGTTGGCGACGACCAGCGAGCCGGTGTAGAAGTGCGGCGAGTAGACCAGGTCGGGAGCCTTGAGGTGGGAGATCTCGGTCGGGAAGTTGGCGAACAGCGTGCTCTCCACGACGAACAGATGGTTGGGGTCGACGGCGCCCACCCAGCCGATCATGCGCTGGTAGAAGGGCCACATCCATTCGTCCTCGAACAGGCGCGGGGGTAGCGCCCCCGCGTGCGGCTCGTTGTAGAGGTCGTATCCGGCCAGCCCGGGATCGTCGCGCAGGCGGGAGGCGACAGCCCGCCAGCTGAGGGCGAAGTCGCGCTGCCAGTCCTGGCTGACCCAGAAGTAGGAGAGACCAGCCAGGTTGGCAGGGGAGAAGGTCTCCTGCCAGTGCGAGACCGGGAACCAGAGGAGGTCGGGGACGAGTGGAACGCGGGCCCAGGAAGGTATCTCCGAGGTGGGACCCCAGGCGATGCCTACGTGCATGTCGAGCACGACCCAGAGGTGGTGGCGGTTGAGCATGTGGACGGTCGCCACGATCCGGTCCAGGTAGGGCTGCGCGATGCGGCCGCGCTCCGGCTCGAGCAGTGACCACGCGATCGGGAGCCTGACGACGTCGAACCCCGAGCGGCGCATGAGCTCGGCGTCGGTCGCGTCGATGGGGCGATTCTTCGGGTTCGAGCTCAGCAGGGCGTCGTCGTTAAAGCCCCGGAGGGCGACCGTGCGGCCCTCGGAATCGACGATGTGCGAGCCGTCCGTGGACAGCCACTCCAGGCCGCCCGGAGGGGGCGGGGGGCGGTTG
>JBOHUY010000027.1:0-12713 GCA_050735015.1 Candidatus Dormibacterales bacterium
ACGGCCACCACGGCGCCGGGGGCGAACGGGGCCGCGGCCGTCGTCAGCCTGGCCACCGTCTCGTGGCCGAGCACGTGCGGGAACGTGATGAGCCCGGAGAGGGGGTTGTCGACGGCCGCGTCCAGGCAGGCTTCGTGAAGATCGCTTCCACAGACGCCCACGTGGAGGGGGCGGAGCCGGAGCCACCCCGCCCCCGGCAGCTCCGGCTCGGGCAGGCTCCGCAGCCGCAGGGGTGAGAAGGCGTAGAGGGAGGCCGGGCGGCTCACCCGGCCGACGGCGCCCGCCGCCACCAGGCGGAGGGGGCGGGGGTCGAACACGAGGCCGCGCTCGGGGCCGGGGGGTGCCTTTCGCATCCGGGCCCTCAGCGCCCGGCGGCGGCCAGGGCCATGGTCGGGAAGAGGTGCCGGTAGAGGTGGTAGTTGACGTAGAAGTCGCCCGGGAAGCCCGTGCCCGTGAATTGGGGCTCCTCCCAGGTGCCTCCCACCTGCCGCTCCCGCAGGTGCTCCAGGCCGCGCAGGGCGGCGGGATGCCCGCCCAGGCCCGCCGCCTGCAGGGCGAGCACGGCCCAGGCCGTCTGTGAGGCGGTCGTCTCGCCGACGCCCGCGAACGACTCGTCGCGATAGGAATGGCAGCTCTCGCCCCACCCGCCGTCCGGGTTCTGGACCGAGAGCAGCCACTCCGCGCCCCGCCTGGCCATGTCGTCCCCGGACCCGAGGGCGGCCAGGGCCGTGATCACGCACCAGGTCCCGTAGATGTGGTTGACGCCCCAGCGGCCGAACCAGGAGCCCCAGGGGCGCTGCTCTCGGCGCAGGTAGCCGAGCGCGGCCCCGACCAGGGGGTCGGCGGGCGCGGCCTCCACCGCGGCCAGCATCTCCAGCACGTGGGCGGTGACGTCCTCGGTGGGGGGGTCGAGCATGGCCCCGAAGTCGGCGAAGGGCAGCCGGTAGACGAGCTGCCGGGTGTTGTCCCTGTCGAAGGCGCCCCAGGCACCGTTGGAGCTGCGCATGGCGAGCACCCAGCGCACGGCGCGGCCGACGGCGGGCAGGACCTTCTCACGGCGCGCGCATTCGAGCAGCGCCACCACCACGACGGCGGTGTCGTCGACGTCCGGGTAGATGTAGTTGGCGAACTCGAACGCCCAGCCCCCGCAGCCGTCGAGGCGCGCCTTCACCTGCCAGTCGCCCCCCCGCTCGATCTGCTCGCCCAGCATCCAGTCGACGGCCCGCACCATGCGGGGGTCGTCGACCGAGGCCCCCGCGCGCCTGAGCGCGAGCATGGCCCAGGCCGTGTCCCAGACGGGCGACATGCAGGCCTGCAGGCGCCAGCCCCCCTCGTCCTCGAGCGCGAAGCCGTCCAGCCCCCGGAGACCGGCGCGCATGACGGGGTGGTCGAGGGCCATGCCCGTCAGGTTGAGGGCGATGAGCGAGTAGACCCAGGGCGGCTGGATGCCGCCCCAGCTGCCGTCGGCCTCCTGGCGGTCGACTATCCACTCCACGAGGCGCGCCTCGGAGCGGTCGAGGCCGGGCTGCCAGGGAGACCGGCGGTAGGCCTTCTGCAGTTTGTCCAGCCACCAGAAGGGGCCCGAGCCGGGGACCCGCGCCAGGCGCCCCCGCGTCCCCGGCGCCACCAGCTCGTCCAGGCTCACCCCCAAACGTCGCACCGGACGCCGCGTGATGACGATCAGGAGGGGGGCGACCGTGCCCCGCGCCCAGCAGGCGAAGTCGTAGAGGTTGAGAGGCGCCCAGGAGGGCAGGTTGACCAGCTCCGGGGGCATGCTCGGCACCCCCTCCCAGGGGTACTCGCCGAAGAGGGCGAGCCAGATCTTCGTGAAGACTCTGGCCTCGGCCACGCCCCCCTGGGCCATGATGAACCGGAGCGCCGCCTGCATGGGCGGCGAGGCCGCGTCCACGCCCAGGACCTTGAGGGCCGCGTAGGCCTCGACGGTCGTGCTGAGGTCGCCCGGCCCGTCGTGGTAGAGGGCCCAGGTCCCGTCCTCCCGCTGCCCGCCCAGGATGTGGTGCGCGGCGCCCTGCCGGAGCCCCTCCAGGTCGGCCCCCAGGAAGCGGAGTAGGAGGACGTGCTCGGCCGTCATGGTCACGTTGGTCTCCAGCTCGCCCGACCACCACCCGGCCGCGTCCTGGCGCTGCCAGAGCCAGTCCAAGGCCCTTTCCAGCCCGTCAGCCAACCGCCGCCTCCCGGGTCGCGGGCGCCCCCGCCAGGAGGGCCGCGGCGGCCCGCCCGCTGCGCACGGCCGACTCCATGGTGGCGGGCCAGCCGGTGTCGGTCCAGGCCCCGGCCAGGGCCAGGTTGGGCGCCGCCGTGGCGGGCCCCGGCCGCTTCAGCCCGGGGGCGGGCAGGAAGGTCGCCTCCGGGTCCCGGGTGGCCGCCCCCCGGACCAGCCGCGCGGTCCTCAAGGCGGGCACCGCCGCCCGCAGCTCCAGGTCACAGAGCTCGACCAGCTCGCGCTCCGGGCGCTCGACCAGGGAGCCGGCGGCGCTGAGGCTGCAGGCGAGGTATCCACCGCCCTTGGCGAAGACCCACTGCACGGGGGAGTCGAGGACGGCCGCGAAGTCGAATCCGAGCTCGGCCTCCGCGTACCAGAGGTGGACGTCCACGATGGCCCGGGACTGGAACCGCTCCAGGCCCTCCACGCCGAACGACGGGGGGTCGCCGAGGAGACGGGCCAGGCGCCGGGGCGGAACCGCGGCCACGACCGCGTCGAAGGCGAGTCGCCGCCCGTCCGCGAGCTCGACCCCCTCGACCCGGCCGCGGCCGGGCCAGAGTCCCAAGACACCCGTCCGCAGATGGGCCGCGTGCACCCGGGCGGCGGCGGCCTCGGCGATGCGGGCCAGCGGCACCGTCGAGTAGCCGAAGCGGGCGGCGCCGGCGTCCCCCAGGAAGGCCGTGCGCAGGACCATGAGGCCGGCCTCGGCCGAAACCTCGTCCAGGGGGGCGTTAAGGGCGGGCACGAAGAAGGGGTCCCAAAACTCGCGCCTCGTCCGCGGGCCCTGCCCGTGCGCGGTGAGCCAGGCCCCGAAGCTGCCCCCCCCGCCCGGCCGGCGCGCGGCTGCGAGGGCGCGGCCGACGCGCACCTTGTCACTCCAGGGCAGGTGCCGGTAGGCGGCGAAGGAGAGGAGCAGGTGCCAGGGGGCGGGGAGGGGCGCCGCCGCCAGGCGCGCCGGGCGCCTGCCCCTCGCGAACACGAGCGCCTCGAAACGGCGCTGGGTGCGCAGGCTGGAGGCCATCCCGAGCTCCTCCACCAGCCCCACGAAGGCCGTGCAGCAGGCGAGATGCACGTGTTGACCGTTGTCGACCTCGACGCCGTCAACGAAGAGCGAGGTGGCCTTGCCGCCCAGGAGGCGGGTGCGCTCGAAGATCTCGACCTCGAAGCCGCGCCGCTCGAGCTCCACTCCGGCGGCGAGGCCGGCCAGCCCCGCCCCCACGACGGCTACACGGCCCCGGCCCAAGACCTCAGCATCACCTTGAGCTTGGCCGCGCTGGAGAGGGAGACGCGGCCGGCCAGGGGCAGGTGGGGGTCGCCCTCGATGCGCTCCAAGACCTCGCGGTAGATCCCGCTCATGGTCCCCACGCAGGCGCGGGCGGGGGGCGGGATGAGGGGCATGACCCGGAGCCCGGACTCGAAGAGGGAGCGGGCACGTCCGGCCTGGAACTGGACCAGGGCCTCCCAGCCCTGGCCGGGGACGCCGCCCAGAAGGGCGCCCTCGGCCACGCCGAACCGCTCCAGCTCCTCCAGGGGCAGGTAGATGCGGCCCAGCCCGGCGTCCTCTTTCACGTCGCGCAGGATGTTGGTCAGCTGCATGGCCAGCCCCAGATCGTCGGCGTGGCCGAGGGCGGCGGGGTCCTTGAACCCGAAGATGCGGACGCACATGCGGCCCACCGCCGAGGCCACGAGCAGGCAGTAGGAGCGCAGCTCCTCCCAGGTGCGGTATCGGGTCCGCTCGAAGTCCATCGCCACCCCCCGGATGACCGCGTCCAGCTCCTCGAAGGGGATGCCGTGGCGCTCAACGGCGGCAGCCAGGACGCGCATGACGGGGTCTGAGATTTCCCCCGCCAGGGCCCTTCGGAGCCGGTCTCGGTGGAGCTCCAGCCTCTCGGCCAGGTGGGCGGCCTGGGGGGCGTCGGCCTCGTCATCGACCTGGCGCGCAAAGTCGTAGAGCGAGTAGATGGCGACCCGGCGCCGAGGGGGCAGCGCGATGAACCCCCAGTAGAAGTTGGCCGCCTCGCGCCGCGCCATCTCCTTGCAATACGACTCGGAGGCGCGCAGGTCGAGCCGGAGCGTGGCTTCGCTCACGCCGGCTCTCTCGCGCCCGCGCGCTCGCCGGGCGCCTTACCGGTCGCCCGGAGCCGGGCCGCGGCCGCCGGCACCAGCCTCAGCTTGGCGACGGCGCTCACCACGGGTCGCACGCGCTCGGTGTCGAAGTCGGCCCGGCGGATGGCCTCCAGCACGGCCAGGCCGCCCAGGCGGTAGAGCGCGAGCTGGATGCGGAGCCGGCCCGGGACCCTGGTCTCCAGCTCCTCCCCGGAGGCCAGGAGCCGTGACGCCCGCTCGCTCAGGAGCTTGACGGCGCCCCGCACGCCGTGCGCGCGGACCTCCGCCTGCAGCAGGTAGGTGCGGCCCTTGGCCCTGTCCACGGCGACGTCCTGCGCGAAGTTGGCCAGCTGTAGGCCGACGCAGACGTCGTCGGAGAGGCGCTCGGCGTCGGGCGACCAGGCCCCGAAGGCGCGCAGGACCATCCTGCCCACGGGGGCGGCCGAGAGGGCGCAGTACTCACGCAGCTCCTCCCAGGACTCGTAGGAGCTGACGCGCTGGTCCTGCTCGTTGGCCGCGATGAGATCGGTGAGCGCGGCCCCGGGGATGCCGAGCTCCACCACCGAGCGCCTGATGGCGATCAGGACCGGGTGCAGCGGCTCGGCGCCCGCCAGCATGGACTCCACGGCCGCGCGCCAGGCCGCCAGCCGGCCGGGCGCCCGGCGGCCGCTTTCGTCGCCGGCGTCGTCGGTGGTGCGGCTGTAGGCGTAGATGCGGGCCAGGTGGCGGCGGTGCCCGGGGGCCAGGAAAGGCGCCGCCACCCAGAAGTTCTCGTAGTGGCGCCCGGCCATGATGCGGCAGTAGGCGTCGGCGGCTGCGAGCTCCGTGGCCGCCCTCACGCCGGCGCCGCCTCCCGGGCCCGGACCAGGGGCGGGGCGGGGAGCTCCTGGCCGGAGGCGAGCAGGCGAGGGCTTCCCCTCAGCTCCCCGAGGTCCCGGCAGCCCGTGCAGAACATGACGATGCGGACCACCTCGAGCACGCCCCGGGCCAGCGCCAAGGCCTCCTCCGGGCCCGCCGCCGCGGCTCTCAGAAAGGGGCCGGCCATGCCCGCCAGGTCGGCGCCCAGCGCCAGCGCCTTGGCAACGTCGAGGCCGTCGCGGACGCCCCCGCTGGCGAAGACCAGCGCCCCGGGCGCGGCCGCCCGCACCTCTTTGACGACCTCGGCCGTGGGCAGCCCCCAGCCCGCGAAGGCCGCCGCCACGGCGGCCCGATGGGGGTCACGGAGCCGGTGCCTTTCGACCTCGCTCCAGGAGGTCCCGCCCGCGCCGGCCACGTCCACGGCGGCCACCCCAGCCTCGAGCAGGGCCACGGCAACGTCGGGGGCGATGCCCCATCCCACCTCCTTGACCACCACCGGCGCCTCCAGCGCGCGACAGAGCGACCCGATCTTGCGGAGCAGCCCCGAGAACGCGGTGTCGCCCTCCACCTGGAGGGCCTCCTGGAGGGCGTTGAGGTGCAGCACGAGGGCGTCGGCACCCGTCAGCTCGAGCAGGCGGCGGCACTCGCCCACGCCCATGCCCTTGTTGAGCTGGACCGCGCCCAGGTTCGCGAAGAGGGGTACGTCGGGGCAGAGGCGCCGGACGTCGAAGCCGGGCAGGGGGCTGTCGTGCTCGAGCTGCACGCGTCCCGACCCCAGGCCCAGGGGCAGCTTGAGCGCCTGGGCGACCTCGGCCAGGGCCGAGTTGATGCGGCCCGCCTCGGGAACACCGCCCGTCATGCAGGAGATGAAGAGAGGGCCGCCCAGGCGCCGCCCGAAGAGCTCGCCGCCTAGGTCCACAGCATCCAGGTCGATCTCCGGGAGCGCCAGGTGGGCAAACCTGTAGCCGTCGAAGCCCGCGCCCACGCCCTTGGCGGAGACGTCCTCGTCGAGGTTGATCCGGATGTGCTCCGCCTTGCGGCCGGCGGTCGTGGTGCGCACGTCCCTCCCGGCCCGAAGGCTCAACGGGCCCTCCGGACCAGGAAGCCGGCCACCTCGTCGTACTCGGCCAGCCGCCCGCTTGGCAGCGCCCCCTCCAGCACAGCCCGGGCGCGCGCGGCCAGGCGCTCGGGCACGTCCTCGGTCAGGAGCGGGCCGCCCAGGTCCTGGAGCAGGGCCCGGATGACGGGTACCGAGCCCGGCCCCGTCTCCTTGAAGAGCGAGCGAAGGCGGCGGCGCTGGGCCGGGCCGGCGGCCGCGTAGGCGGCCACCACAGGGTAGGTGGTCTTGCGCCGGGCGAGGTCCGAGTCTGCCGACTTGCCGGTCCGCCCGGGGTCACCCCAGCATCCCAGCCAGTCGTCCCGCACCTGGAAGGCGGTGCCGAGCAGCCGCCCCGCCCGCCGGAGCCGGGCCGCCAGCGGGGTCCGCGCGCCCCCCATGACGGCCCCCGCCTCGAGGCTGGCGCCGATGAGGGCGCCCGTCTTGGCGGCGGCCATCCGCAGGTAGGTGGCGGGCGCCGTCTGGGGCCGGCCCTGGAGCTCGAGGTCGAGGCACTGGCCTTCGATGACCTCCAGGATCGCCCTCGTGATCACCGAGGCCGCGCGCAGCCGGCGAGGGTCGGCCCCCGAACCAACCAGGTGCACGAGGCCGAGGGCGAAGAGCCCATCCCCGGCGTTGATGGCCTGGGCGGAGCCGAAGACCGTCCAGACCGTGGGCCGGTGGCGGCGCTGGAGGTCGCCGTCCTGGATGTCGTCGTGGACGAGCGTGAAGTTGTGGAGCCACTCGATGGCGGCTGCGGCCGGCAGGGCGCGGGCGGGATCCCCCCCGGCCACCTCGCAGGCCCACAGGCAGAGCGTCGGGCGCAGGAGCTTGCCAGCCGGCGCCGCCGCCGGGCGGCCGGCGGCGTCCGCCCAGGCCATGTGGTAGCGCGCCATCCTGCCCAGGAGCCCCGAGGCGTGACGAGACGAGCGCCGCAGCTCGCCGTCGACGAGCGCCGAGCGGGCCGTGAGGACGGCCGGCGCCGAAGGCTCGCGCGCCGCGCCCTCCGCCAGGTCCACCGCGTCAGAAACCGTGACGAGACCTCCATTTCGAGCGCCCCCCGCGCCGATTACTTCTCCTACAGTAACCAACTCTGAGGGCCCAGGGAAAGGGGTGGGATGGCCTCCCGGGCGGGGGCGCCCGCGGCGGGGCGCGCCTCATAATCGGGTGCCTATGGCGGGTGGGCCGTGAGCGAGGCGCCGGACGAGGAAAGGCAGGACTTCGTCAAGGAGATCACGCCCATGTCGGCGGACTTCGACCGCTGGTACACGGACGTGGTCCGCAAGGCGGAGATGGCGGACTGGAGCGGCGTCCGCGGCATGATGGTAATCCGCCCCTACGGGCAGTCGATGTGGGAGAACGTGCAGCGCGCGTTCGACGACATGATCCGCTCCAGCGGGCACGAGAACTGGACCTTCCCTCTGCTCATCCCCCGTAGCCTCCTGGCCAAGGAGGCCGAGCACGTGGAGGGCTTCGCGCCCGAGGTGGCCTGGGTGACCCGCGCGGGGGCCCAGATGGAGGAGCTGGACGAGCCCCTCGCCATCCGGCCCACCAGCGAGACCATCATCGGCCCCCTCGTGAGGCGGTACATCCACTCACACCGCGACCTCCCGCTCCTCACCAACCAGTGGTGCAACGTCATGCGCTGGGAGATGCGCTCGCGCCTATTCCTCAGGACCAGGGAGTTCTTCTGGCAGGAGGGGCACACCTTCCACGCCGGGCACGAGGAGGCGGCCGCGGAGGTCGAGCTCATCCTCGAGTACTACCGGCGCATGGCCGAGGAGTGGCTGGCCATGCCCGTCCTGCTGGGCCGCAAGAGCGAGGCCGAAAAGTTCGCGGGCGCCGTGTACACGCTCAGCATGGAGGCCCTCATGAGGGACGGGCTGGCCCTCCAGGCGGGCACCTCGCACCACCTGGGCCAGAACTTCAGCCGCGCCTACGACATCGGCTTCACGAGCCGGGCCAACAGGCGCGAGCTCTGCCACACCACCTCCTGGGGGATGTCGACGCGGCTTCTGGGGGGCCTCGTCATGGCGCACGGCGACGACAGCGGACTCGTGGTGCCGCCCCGGATCGCCCCCGTGCAGGTGGCGGTGGTTCCCATCGGGTACCGCGACGAGGAGAGCAGAACGCGTCTCGCGGCCTTCCTGGAGCCGATCCTGGAGCAGCTGCGCGCGGCGGGCGTCCGGCACCGCGTCGACTGGCGGGAGGAGCGGCCGGGCGAGAAGTTCGCGCACTGGGAGCTGAAGGGCGTGCCCCTGCGGCTGGAGGTGGGTCCCCGCGACGTGGAGGCGGGCCAGGGCATGCTCGTGGAGAGGCTGGGCCGGGTCAGAAGGGCGGTCCCCGTGGCCGGGATCGGGCTCGCTCTCAGCGCCGAGCTCGAGGGCTTCCACGAGGCCCTCTTCCAGCGCGCCCTGCGCTTCCGCGAGGAGAACACCTTCGAGGTGGCCGGGAAGCGGGAGCTGATCGCCCACTTCTCGGAGCGCAACGGGTTCGTGTGGACGTCCTGGTGCGGGGACGCAGTGTGCGAGGCCGAGGTTAAAGAGCTGACCGGGGCGACGACCCGGGGCAGGCCCCTGCCCGGCTCGCCCGACGCGCACCGGCAGGTGCCCGCCGCCTGCGCGGTCTGCGGGCGCCCTTCTGAGGGGCCGGTCGTGTTCGCGAGGTCCTATTAGCGAGGCCGCCGGCCCCGCGGCCGGCGCGCGGGCGCCCGGTGAGGGGGGTCGGTGGGGGCGCGCGTGGGCGCTGCCGGCTCTCGTGGCCTTCGCCTTCCTGCTCGCCCTGGCCCTGCGTGTGGGGGCGGCCGACGGCTTCCGATACCTGCGCCCCATCCAGGCCGGCCGGGAGTTCGCCCGGCCCGGCGTGTTGCTGCCCGGGCAGCGACCGCTGCCCCGGGCCGGCTACGACGGGCAGTTCTACTTCTACATCGCCGAGGACCCCTTCCTCGGGCGGCCCGCCACCGCGGCCAGCCTGGACAACACCCTGCGCTACCGGCGCATCCTCTATCCGCTCCTGGCCTGGGCGGTCTCGGGAGGGCGGCGGAGCCTGGTCCCCTACGCGCTCGTGGCCATCAACGTGGCGGCGGGGGCGGCCCTGGTCGCCCTCTGCGCCTGGTTCGCGGCCAGGAACCGGCGAAGCCCCTGGTGGGCGCTCACGCTCGCGGTCTTCAGCGGGGTCTGGATCTCGGTCTTCCTGGACCTCACCGAGCCCCTCCAGCTGCTCCTCCTGGCGGCGGGCATGGTGGCCGGCTCGGCCGGGCTCCTGCTGCTCTCCGCTCTCGCCAAGGAGACCGCGGCGGCGGCCCTCGTGACCGAGTTCTTGCGCGGCGCCGCGCGGCGGGATGTGGGCGCGGCCGCACGCGCGGCCGCCGCCCTGGCGGTGCTTGCGGGCTGGGCCCTCTTCGTCGCCCTGGCCGTCCGGGGGCCCCACGAGAGCACTCTCGGCGGCCACTTCCTGCAGCCCGTGGGTGCGCCCTTCATCCTCCTCGTCCGCGAGGCGGGCTCCGCCCCGGCCGCCTTCGTCCTCCTCCTGGCCGGGGTGCTCCTCTGCCTGGCGGCGGTGGCCCGCCTCGTCTACGCGCGGGACCCGCCCGCGCTCGCCGCGGCCGCCTACGCGCTCATCTGCCTGGGCGCGGGTGCCGATACCTGGGTCGACCCCACCGCCTACTACAGGGTGGAGGCGGGAGCGGTCGTGCTCGTCTTCCTCAGCTGGTGCCTGAGGGGCGACCGGCTGGGCCGCTGGACGCTGGTCCTGGCCGCCGCCACCGGCGTGGTCGGCCTCATCCCCGTGGTCGGCCTCTGAGGACCGTCAGCCGGAGGCGAGGCTGGCGGCGGCCACCGCCAGCGCCAGCGTGGCCAGCCCGGCGCCCATGTAGACCCGGGGCGAGGCCACGCCGTGGCGGAGGTGGGTGGCGAGCAGCCCGGCGTTCCCCGCCGCCACGGCGGCGGCCAGACCCACCGTCCTGGGGCCGGCCGTGTCGCGATCTCGCGAGGAGCTGGCGGCCAGGGCCAGCCAGAGGCCCAGCCCGGTCAGCGAGCCCGCCCAGCGTCCCGGGTGGTCGACGATGAGCCGGGGCCGGCGCGCCACGAAGGCGCCCGTGTCCAGGGCCCCGGCCAGGGCGGCGGCCACGATCACGGGTCTCACGCCTAATGCATACCGCAAACAGCCCTCGGGCGGTTGGGCTGAGATCGGGGCGGGTATCGATAGACTTACCCCACCGCCGAGGGGCCCTCGATGAGCATCTCCGAGCTGTTGCGATTCGCCCGGCACCTGGGCCCGGCCGACCGCGAGCTGGTCTCAGGAGCGTACGAGCGCGCCGCCCGAGCTCACGAGGGCCAGCACCGGCTCTCGGGGGAGGACTACGTAAACCACCCCGTCGAGGTGGCCTCGATCCTGGCCGACCTCAAGCTGGACGCCGCCACCATCGTGGCGGCCCTCCTGCACGACACCGTCGAGGACACCGAGCTCACCTCCCAGGAAGTGGCCGACGAGTTCGGGCCCGACGTGGCCCGGCTCGTGGAAGGCGTCACCAAGCTGGGCCGCATATCCATCCGGAGCGAGCAGCAGCACCAGGCCGAGAACATCCGCAAGATGCTCTTGGCGATGGCGGACGACATCCGTGTCGTCCTCATCAAGCTGGCCGACCGCCTCCACAACATGCGCACGCTCGACCCCCTGCCGGAGGCCAAGCGCCACAAGATCTCGCACGAGACGCTCGACATCTACGCCCCCCTCGCGCACCGGCTCGGCATCTGGCAGGTGAAGTGGGAGCTCGAGGACCTGGCCTTCCACCACCTCGACCCCGAGGGCTATCAGGACGTGACCCGCCGGCTCAACCGCCGCCACGAGGACCGCGAGGCGCTCGTCTCGGACCTGCGCGAGATCCTCGGCCGCGAGCTGGAGACGATCGGCATCGAGGCGGAGATCAGCGGGCGCCCCAAGCACGTCTACTCCATCCACCAGAAGATGTCGCGGGCGCAGAAGGACTTCTCCGAGATCTACGACCTGCTCGCCATCAGGGTCCTGGTGGAGTCGGTCAAGGACTGCTACGGAGTCCTCGGTGTCGTCCACTCGCTCTGGAAGCCGATGCCGGGCCGCTTCAAGGACTACATCGCGATGCCCAAGTCCAACGGCTACCAGTCGCTGCACACGACCGTCATCTCCCAGGGCGGCGAGCCCATGGAGATTCAGATCCGGACCCAGGAGATGCACCGCGTCGCCGAGTACGGCGTGGCCGCGCACTGGGCCTACAAGGAGGGCGAGGGGGAGGGCCTGGGCCGGTTCGACGAGAAGTTCTCCTGGCTGCGCCTGCTCATGGAGTGGCAGAAAGAGGTGCTCGACGCCGAGTCCTTCGTGGACGCGGTCAAGGTCGACATCTTCCAGGACGAGGTCTTCGTGTTCACGCCCCGGGGGGACGTGCTCAACCTGCCCGCCGGCTCGACGCCGGTCGACTTCGCGTATCGCATTCACACCGAGGTGGGGCATCGCTGCATCGGCGCCAAGGCCAATGGGCGGATGGTGCCTCTCGACTACCCGCTGAAGAACGGCGAGATCGTCGAGATCCTCACCTCCAAGGCGCCGCATGGCCCGAGCCGCGACTGGCTGAACTTTGTCAAGAGCGCCTCGGCGAAGGAGCGCATCAGGAAATGGTTCAAGAGCCAGCGGCGCGAGGAGAACGTTGGCAAGGGCCGCGACCTGCTCGACAAAGAGCTGCATCGCATGCATCGCATCAACCTGGCCGACCTGCCCGACGCGAAGCTGCTCGAGATCTCGAATCTTCACCACTACAACGCGATCGATGACTTCCTGGCGGCCATCGGTTATGGCGACCTGTCGCCGCACGCGGTGGTCATGCGCATGGCGCTGAGCACCGGCGCTGCAGACGGCGACCTCCGCGCGATCCCGCTCATTCCCAACGTCCAGCCGACGCCGCGCGTGCTGGTGCGCGGAGAGAAAGGGGTGCTGACCAAGATCGCGCCCTGCTGCCAGCCGGTGCCTGGCGACGCGATCGCGGGATACACGACTCGCGGCCGCGGTGTCACAGTGCACCGGGCGGATTGCATCAACGCGGTCAACGCTCAGGACCGAGCGCGGGTCGTGCCGGTGGACTGGGACGCTGAAGCGACGCACCTGTATCCGGTCGACATCAAGATCGAGGCTTGGGACAGGCAGGGCCTTCTCCGCGACATCGCGACGGTGGTGGCGGAGAACCGGGTCAACATGTCGGCGCTCGAGGTTCACGTGTACGACGACAAGACCGCTGTGGTGTCGGCGACAGTCGAGATCGACTCGCTCGCTCAGCTCTCGCGAGTGATGGAGAAGCTCGAGGGCGTCAAGGACGTCCACACAGTGGCGCGGGAAGCGTCGTGACAAAGGGCACCTATGAGATCGAGATCCGTGACGTCAGCCCTAAGTTGCTGCCGGCATACC
>JBOHUY010000028.1:0-14043 GCA_050735015.1 Candidatus Dormibacterales bacterium
GGCGCGAGGATGACGGCCATGACCTGGCCCACGGGGACCTCGTCGCCCACGCCCGCGGTGACGGCGGCGAGCCGGCCCGAGGCGGGCGCCTCCACCTCGACGACGGCCTTGTCGGTCTCCACCTCCATGAGGGGGTCGCCCTGGGCCACCTCCTCGCCCTCCCGGTGCAGCCAGGCGACCAGGACGCCCGTCTCCTGGGCCATGCCGAGCGCGGGCATGATGACGTCGGTGGCCACGCCCTCAGCCTCCGACGGGGGCCGGGCTGGGCTCCCGGTTGAGGTGCGACTCCACCTCGCGGACGGTGTCGAGGGGGCCGGCGGCGGAGTAGTAGCGCTGCCCCGAGATGAGGAGCTCCTCGGCCGGGAAGCGGGTGATGACCTCGCACCCGGCGGCGGTGACCACCAGCTGCTCCTCGATGCGGGCGGCCGACCACCCGTCGCTGGCGGGCCAGAAGGTCTCGAGGGCGAAGACCATGCCCTCCTCGATCACCTCGGGGTGGTCCAACGAGACGAGCCGGCTGAAGATGGGCTTCTCCCAGATGGAGAGGCCGACGCCGTGCCCGAACTGGAGGGCGAAGGCGGCCTCCTCGTCGGGGAACCCGAACTCGGGCGCGGCCGGCCAGGTCGCCGCCACCTCGGCCGTCGTGACCCCCGGGCGGATGCGGTCGATGGCGCCGTCCAGAAGGTCGCGGCAGCGCTTGTAAGCGTCCACCAGGGCGGGCGACGCGCTCCCCACCGCGAAGGTCCGGTAGTAGCAGGTCCGGTAACCGTTGTAGCTGTGGAGAACGTCGAAGTAGGCGGGGTCGCCCGGCCTCAGGGCGCGGTCCGTGTAGACGTGCGGGTGGGGGCTGCACCTCTCGCCCGAGATGGCGTTGACCCCCTCCACGTGCTCGGAGCCGAGGTCGTAGAGGACCTTGGCCACGAGACCCACGCACTCGTTTTCGCGCACGCCCGGACGCAGCTCCTGGTAGAGGCGGTCGTAGGCGGCGTCCACCATCATGCAGGCGGTGCTGAGAAGCGTGATCTCGTCCTCGGTCTTGACGAGCCGGGCCGCCTGCATGAGCTGCTGCCCGTCCACGACCTCGATCCCGGCCGCCTGGAGCGCGAAGAGGACGGGCGGCTCCACCACGTCCACCCCCAGCGGCTCGCCCAGGAGCCCTCGGGCCTCCAACTCGCGCCGGACCTTTTGGGCCACGTCCTCGGCGCGGCCGGCCTCGGGGGCGAAGGCGCCCCGCATGGTCGAGATGCCCGCCCGCGAGCGCTCCTCCCCGAGCCAGGGGCAGTAGAGCTTGTGATGCCGGGCCGCCGATCCGAAGTCCCACACGATGGGCTCGCCGCCCTGGGGCAGGAGGCTGAAGCGGGCCAGCTTGTCCATGGCCCAGGTCCCGATGTGGGTGGCGCTGACGTAGCGGATGTTGTTCATGTCGAAGCAGAGAAGGGCCCCCATCTGGGAGCGCTGGAGAAGGCCCTTGACGCGGGCCAGCCGCTCGTTCCTGAGGCGCTCGTAGTCGACCCTCTGCTCCCAGTCGGTCCCGTTGAGCCCGAAGGTCTTGGTCTTCATGCCCATCGGCTCAGGCCCTCCCACACAGTACTCGCGCGGCCTCGGCCACCTTCTCGGGGGTGGGCACCGTGAGGTCCTCAAGCACCGGCGAGAATGGCACCGGGACGTCCATCGCGCCCAGGCGGCGGACGGGCGCGTCGAGGTGGTAGAAGGCGCCCTCCGCGATCGCGGCCGCGATCTCGCCGGTCACCCCGTAGGCCCTGTAGCCCTCGTCCACGACGATGGCGCGCGAGGTCCTGCGGGCGGACTCCACGATGGCGTCCACGTCCAGGGGCACTGTCGTGCGGGGGTCGACGACCTCGGCGCTGAGGCCCTCGGCGGCCAGGATCTCGGCCGCCGCCAGGGCGACCCGGACCATGCTGCTGGTCGCCACCACGGTCACGTCGCGCCCCCGGCGCTTGACGTCGGCGACGCCGAAGGGGATCGTGTACTCCCCCTCCGGGACCGGCCCCGTGGTGGCGTAGTCCATTTTGTCCTCGAAGAAGACGACGGGGCTGCCGTCGCGCACCGCCGTCTTCATGAGCCCCTTGGCGTCGTAGGGGGTGCTGGGCAGGGCGACCTTGAGGCCGGGGACGTGGCTGACCCAGGCGTGCAGGCTCTGGCTGTGCTGGGCGGCCGACCTCCGCGTGGCGCCCAGGGTGGTCCGGATGACCATGGGCGCGCTGAGCTTGCCGCCCGACATGTAGTGGACCTTGGCGGCCTGGTTGGCGACCTGGTCCATGACCAGGCCCAGGAAGTCGCCGAACATGATGTCCACGACCGGGCGCATGCCGGTCATGGCCGCGCCCAGCCCGATGCCGGTGAAGCCGGCCTCCGAGATGGGGGTGTCCATGACCCGGTCGGGCCCGAACTCCTGGACCAGGCCGCTCAGGACCTTGAAGGGCGTACCCGCCTCGGCCACGTCCTCGCCCATGATGAAGACGGCCGGGTCGCGGCGCATCTCCTCGGCCAGGGCCTCCCGGACGGCCTGGGCGAACGTGATCTCGCGCGTCCCCGGCTTCTCCGGGGAGGCGCTGCGGGTGACCTCACGCGTAGACATCCTGGGTCACCTCCTGGGGCTCGGGGTAGGGCGCCGCGAGCGCGAACTGAACCCCTTCCCTGACGCGGGTTGAAGCCTCCTCGTCCACGCGCTCGAGCGCGGAGGGCTCGATGCCGAGCTCGGCCATGCGGCGCGCGGCGAGCTGGACGGGGTCCTTCTCCTCCCGCCAGCGGCGCTCCTCCTCCTTGGCGCGGTAGTAGGAGCGGTCGACGTCGCCCACGTGGTGGCCGTGGTAGCGGTAGGTGCTGCAGAGGAGGAACGAGGGCCCCTCGCCGGCCCGGGCCCGAGTCACCGCCCAGCCGGCGGCCTGGAAGACGGCCTCCAGGTCCTGGCCGTCGACCTGGCGGACGGGGATCCCGAACGACTGCGGCCTCGCGGCCACGTCGCCGGCGGTCGTCTCTGACATGGGCGTGTACTCGTTGTAGAGGTTGTTCTCGCATATGTAGATGACGGGCAGCCGCCAGAGCGAGGCCATGTTCATGGCCTCGTAGAGCAGGCCCTGGCCGAGGGCGCCGTCTCCGAAGAAGCAGGCCGCCACCTGGTCGGTGCCACGGCGCCGCGCGGACAGCGCCGCCCCCGTGGCGATGCCCGACGAGCCCGCCACGATGGCGTTGGCGCCCAGGTTCCCCCGCTCCTGGTCGGCGATGTGCATCGAGCCGCCCTTGCCGCGGCAGTAGCCCGCCTCCTTGCCCAGGAGCTCGGCGAACATGCGGTCCGGCGCGGCCCCCTTGGCCAGGCAGTGGCCGTGCCCGCGGTGCGTGCTGGTGATGTAGTCGTCGTCCCGGAGCGCGCCGCAGACGCCCACCGCGACCGCTTCCTCGCCCGTGTAGAGGTGGGCGAGGCCGGGCATGCGGGCGCTCCGGTAGAGGTCGTTGACGGCCTCTTCGAAGTGCCGGATGGTGAGCATCCGCCGGTAGAGGTCCAGCCACAGCTCGGGGGGCATGCCCGCCCCGGACCCCTGGGAGGGGTCAGTCACGTTCCATGCCGGCCATCCTGGCCAGCGCGTGGAAGACGACGGCGAAGTCCTGGGCCTCGAAGCCCATGGCGCGGGTCGCCGTCAGCATCTCGTTGGTCACCGCCGTGGTGGGCATGGGCACGTCGAACTTACGACCTGCCTCGAGGGCGAGCAGCATGTCCTTCTGCATCATGTTGACATCGAACCAGACCTCGTCCGGCATCTCCAGGATGAAGGGTCCCCTGTACCTCACCATGGGCGAGGCGATGACGCTGTCAAGGAGGACCTGGAGCGCCGTCGCGCGGTCGATGCCGCCCTTCTCGGCCAGCAGCACGGCCTCGCTGAGGGCCAGCATCTGGACGGCCAGGCCGAGATTGGTGGCCACCTTCATGAGGACCGCCTGGCCGTTCTCCCCCACGTAGTTGACCCGGGGGCCGATGTCGAGGAGGAAGGGCTTGGCCTGCTCGAAGGCCTCCGGCTCGCCCGCCACCATGACCGAGAGCCGGCCCTGCTCGAGGGTCTCGACGCTGCCCGAGACGGGCGCGTCCAGCATGTGCGCGCCCCTTTCGCGGACCTGGGCCGCGAGGCCCCGGCTGACGTCGGGCGAGACCGTGCTGATGTCGACCCAGACCTGCCCCGGCCTGAGCCCGGCGAGGATCCCTTTCTCTCCCAGGGCGACGGCCTCCAGGGCGGCCGTGTCGCGGACCATGGAGAAGACCATCTCGCTGCGCTCGGCGACCTCGCGCGGCGAGGTGCAGAACGTGAGCCCCGCCTCCTCGAGCCAGGCGGCGCGGCTTCGCGTCCGGTTGTAGCCGATTACCTCGTGTCCGGCGGCCAGGAGGCGGCCGGCCAGCCGACCGCCCATCGTGCCCAGCCCGACGAAGCCCAGCCTCGCCACGCCCAACCTCCGCTTGTCTGGTGACCCCGGCGCCGCCTCCGCGTCACGGCGCGCAAACGTTTGCCTGAGACCCTATCAGCCACGCCGCCGGTGTGTCAACGGGCTCCCATTGCCTCACGCAGAATCACACCGCAGGCGTCTCCGATCGGCGCCTCTGGGCGGGCCCGGGACGGGTGCCCGTCCGCCCTCACGCAGGGCTGGGGTCCGCCACCGCCAGGCCGGTCCCGGACGCCGCCACGGAGGAACCCCTGACCACCAGCTGGGGCTCCATGACCACCCGGCGGCGGACCTCCCGGCCGCCCTCGATCTCTTCGATGAGCATGGCCGCCGAGAGCCGCCCGAACTCGCGCACGGGCACCCGCAGGGTCGTGAGGGGAGGCGAGAGGCGGCTCGCCAGGGGGACGTCGTTGTACCCCACGATGGCAACGTCCTCGGGGATGCGCAGCCCGCGCTCTTTGGCCAGGCCGTGGGCGCCGATAGCCGCCATGTCGTTGACGGCGAAGACCGCCGTGGGGGGACGCGCCAGTGAGAGCAGGCGGTCCATGGCCTCCCGCCCCGTCTCCTCCAGGTAGCCCGACTCCACGACCAGGTCGGGGTCGGGGGCGATGCCGGCCTCCGCCAGCGCGGCCTCGTAGCCCTGCCGGCGCAGGACCGCGGTGCTGACCTGGGCCGTGCCCGAGAGGTGCGCGATGCGCCGGTGCCCGAGCTCGATCAGGTGCCGGGTGGCGACGAGGCCGCCGGCCACGTCGTCGGCGCCCACGAAGGGGTCCCGCTCGTCGCTGTAGCGGTTGACGAGGACGTGGCGGACGCGGTGCTTGCGCAGCCACCGCACGGAGGGGTCGCGCAGGTAGACGCTGGCCAGCATGATGCCGTCCACGCGCCGCGCCTGGAGGCCCCTCAGGTGCGCCAGCTCGCGCTCCCTGGAACCCGCCGTGTTGCCCAGGATGACCCCGTACCCGCGCTGGTTGGCGACGTCCTCGATGCCCCTGAAGATGTTCGCGAAGAGCGGGTTGGTGATGTCCGGGATGATCATCGCCAGCACGAACGTCTGCCGCATCCTGAGCGAGCGCGCGACCGCGTCCGGCAGGTACTCGGTCTCGCGCAGGAGGGCCTCGACGCGAGCCCGGGTGGCGGGCGAGACCCTGAGGCGGGGGTCGTTGTTGGCGATCCGGGAGACGGTTGAGGGGTGGACCCCGGCCCGCGCCGCCAGCTCCTTGAGCGTGATCGGCATCTTCGCTGCTGAGGGTACTTCCACGCGGGCGAAACGGGGGCGCCGGGGAGCGTCCGAGCCGGGTGCGTGCGGCCGCCGCCGGGAAATACGATGTGGACGTGACCGGCGGCACCGCGAGGCGCTCTGGCGCCAGGAGGATCTGACCGTGGAGACGAAGACGCCCGCCTACCGGAAGGCGCTCGCGATGGTCCCCGCCGGCATGCCGGTGGGGGGGAGATGGGTGGAGGCGGCCTCGGGGGCCACCATGCCGGTCATCGACCCCGGCACCGAGGAGGTTCTGGCCGAGGTCCCCGACGGGACGCCCGCGGACGGGGCGCTGGCCATGGACGCGGCCGCCGGGGCCCAGGCCACCTGGGCGGCGACCGGGCCCAGGGAGCGCGGCGAGATCCTCCGCCGTGCCTTCGAGCTGATGACGGAGCGGGCCGACGAGCTCGCCCTGCTCATCACCTTGGAGAACGGCAAGCCGCTCTCGGAGGCGAGGGCCGAGGTCCTCTACGCGGCCGAGTTCTTCCGCTGGTTCGGCGAGGAGGCGGTGAGGGTCCACGGCCGCTACATGCGGGCCCCCGCGGGGGCGGCCCGGCTGCTGGTCGCCAAGCAGCCCGTCGGTCCCTGCCTTCTCATCACGCCCTGGAACTTCCCGGCCGCCATGGCGACCCGGAAGATCGGGCCGGCCGTGGCCGCCGGCTGCACCATGGTCCTCAAGCCGGCTGGCGAGACTCCCCTCACGGCCCTCGCGACGGCCGCCCTGCTGGAGGAGGCGGGCCTCCCCGGGGGGGTGCTGAGCGTGGTCACCACCTCCCGCTCGGGCGCCCTCACCAAGCCGCTCTTCGCCGACCCCCGGCTGCGCAAGGTCAGCTTCACGGGGTCGACGGAGGTGGGCCGGCTCCTGCTCCACCACGCCGCCGACCAGGTCCTGCGCACGTCCATGGAGCTGGGCGGCAACGCGCCCTTCCTGGTCTTCGAGGACGCCGATCTGGATGCGGCCGTCGGCGGCGCCCTCCTGGCCAAGATGCGCAACGTGGGGGAGGCCTGCACGTCGGCGAACCGCTTCTACGTGGCCGCCCCCGTGGCGGAGGAATTCGCCGGCCGCCTGGGAGAGCGGATGGGCGACATGCGCGTCGGTCACGGGGCGGAGCCGGGTACGGAGGTCGGGCCCCTCATCAACGAGGCCGGCCGCGCGAAGGTCGAGGAGCTGGTCACGGACATGGTCTCGAGGGGCGCCCGCGTGGTCGTGGGGGGAGCCCCAATCGAGGGGCGCGGCTACTTCTACCGCCCGACGGTGGTGGCGGACGTGGCCGAGGGCAGCCGGGCTCTCTCGGAGGAGATCTTCGGGCCCGTCGCCCCCGTCATCTCGTTCACCGACGAAGCCTCGGCCGTGGCCTGGGCCAACCGCACCGAGTACGGCCTGGTGGCCTACCTGTACACGCGTGATGTGGGCCGCGCCTTCCGGGTCGCCGAGGCACTGGAGGCGGGCATGGTGGGACTCAACACCGGCCTGGTCTCCAACCCCGCCGCCCCCTTCGGGGGCGTCAAGCAGAGCGGGCTCGGCCGCGAAGGCGGCTTCGAAGGCGTAGAGGAGTTCTTGGAAACCAAGTACATCTCGGTCAACTGGTGAGCCCGGCCCGGGCCGGGAGAGCGCGGGCCGGTCTTCTCAGGGCGGCGAGCAGGCCTCAGGCGGCCCCTCGTCCAGGGAGGGCGCGATCGCCTCGCGCCAGCGAATCACCGTGGGCTCGGAGATGCCGAGCTTGCGCGATCACGTCTTGAGGCGTGCGTCCGCAGCCGTCAGGACGAGACGGGCTCGAGGCACCATGGGGTGGGGCAGAATGCGACTGCGCGTCCAGGTTTTCAAAACCTGGCCAGGACGCCGGGGCGGAGCGCCCCCGAGGAGGCGATAGATGAGCGCAGAGACCGCCGCCGCACCGCAGGACGCACGGGTGGCCGCCGCCACCGCCCACTGGCGCGCGCGCTTTGTCAACAACGGGGTCGACCTGGACACCTTTGACGCCACGGTGGCCCGCATCCGGACCTGGGATCGCTGGTGCGCGGAGTGGGCCGAGAGCGGCCGGCGCTTCGAGGAGATCGCCGAGGCCGCGGAGGCGGAGGGCCGCCGGGTCACGGCCGGACAGGCCTGGCTGCGGGCGGCCTTCTGCCATCACTTCGGGAAGTTTGTCTTCATGGACGACCTCGCCCAGCAAAGGGCCGCCCACGACCGCACGGTGGCCTGCTTCGGGAAGGGCATGTGGGCGCTCGAGCCGCCGGCCGAGAGGGTGGAGATCCCCTACCGGGACGGCGTCCGGCTGGCCGGGCTCCTGCGAAGGCCGCCGGGGCCGGCGCGGCCCCCGGTCGTGGTGATGGTCCCCGGGCTCGACTCGGTCAAAGAGGAGCTGCAGCCGGTGGCCGACGTGCTCCTACGCCGGGGCCTCGCCACCCTGGCCGTGGACGGGCCCGGTCAGGGTGAGGCGGAGTACGAGCTCGCCATCGAGCCCGCCTACGAGCGGCCGGTGGCCGCGATCGTGGACTGGCTGCGGTCCCGCACCCACCTGGACCACTCGCGGGTGGGCCTCTTCGGCGTCAGCCTGGGCGGCTACTACGCGGTCCGGGCGGCGGCCCGCGAGCCCCGCCTCAAGGCCGCCGTGGGCCTCGCCGGCCCCTACGACCTGGGGAGCGTATGGGACCCCCTGCCGGAGGTCACCAAGGCCGCCTTCCGCCACCGCTCGAGGTCGCAAGACGAGCGCCAGGCCAAAGAGCGCGCCTCGGAGCTGACCCTGGCCGGTATCGAGAGGACGGTCTGCCCCACCCTCTTGGTCCACGGGCGGCTGGATCGCATCATCCCCCACTCGGAGGCGGAGCGCGCGGCCCGCATCGCGGGCGTCGAGCTGGCCACGTACGAGGAGGGCAACCACGGCGTCACCAACCTCGCCTTCGAGTCGAGGGCGATGATGGCGGACTGGCTGGCGCGGCGGCTGGCCTGAACGGCTCACTCCGCGAGGCCGGGAACACGGCCCCGGCGGCCGCCTCCACCTCCCCCGCGGGAACCCCCCCGCCGACGGCCAGGAGAAGGTCCCGGCCCGGGCATAAGCTCTTCTGAGCTGGCCATGTCGACGGCCTCCGGCCGAAAGCGCACCCCGGCCTGCGGATCTGGGAGGAGTCCGGGCGGCGCCCTCGCAGCATCGAGCACCCCCGCCGGCTCGCGGCCGCAATGGGAACCAGGCGGTACCAGCCCTTCGCCGACCGCTCCAGGGCGCGCATGTCTCGAAGGTCCAAGGTGGGCGAAGCCGGCCTCGTCGGCGGTCCTGCACGTCTCCAGCACCCTCTACGCGGTGGGCGCGATGGGAACGTACTTGACGCCCGGAGGGGATGGCCGGTCATCTCGGGCGCTCCTCCTTGGCGGCCTGGCTCCCGGCTCACCGAGACGGGGTCGTGCCACACCGCACGGATCGCCACCCGACCGCCCCCTGAGCTTCCCGCGCCCGCGCGAAGGGCCGGCCTGCTAACCTGCCCAATCGATTGCCTTTTCCTTCCGCAAGCCCCGGAGGCAGCCATGAGCCAGGCCCAGAACGCAGGCAGCGACGAGCGCGTGGCCACGGCCACCCGGCACTGGGGGCCGCGCTTCGTGGCCCAGGGCGTGGACATGAACGACTTCAACAGGACGCTGGCACGCATCGGGGCGTGGGACAGCTGGTGCCGGGAGTGGGGGGCCACGGCGCGCGAGTACGAGACCGCCGCCGAGGCGGCGGAGTCCGCCGGGCGGGCGCTCACGGCGGCCGAGGCCTGGCGCCGCGCGGGCCTCTGCTGGCACTTCGGGAAGTTCGTCTTCGTGGACGACGAAGAGCAGCTGCGGGCGGCCTCCGACCTGGCCGTCGACCGCTACGGGCGCGGGGCCTGGGGCCTGGATCCGCCCGCTGAGCGGGTCGAGATCCCCTACGACGGCCTCGCCCTGCCCGGGCTGCTGCGAAGGCCGGTGGGGGTGACGCGGCCGCCCGTCCTGGTCATGGCCCCGGGTCTCGACTCGGTCAAAGAGGAGCTCCAGACGACGGCCGACCACTTCCTCAGGCGGGGTGTCGCCACCCTCGCCGTGGACGGGCCCGGGCAGGGCGAGACCGAGTTCGCCCGGCCCATCGAGCCCGCCTACGAGCGGCCGGTGGCGGCCGTCATCGACTGGCTGGAGGGGCGCGATGACGTCGACGCCGGCCGCCTCGGCTTCTACGGCGTCAGCCTGGGCGGCTACTACGCGGTCCGGGCGGCGGCCCGGGAGCCCCGCATCCGGGCGGCCATCGAGCTGGCCGGGACCTACTCCCTGGCCGATAACTGGGCCAACCGTTCCCCCATCAGTCGGGCCGCCTTCCGCAAGCGGTCGGGCGCCGGCAGCGACGAGGAGGCGGAGGAGAGAGCTCGCGGGATTGACATGACGGGGCTGGGCGAGCGCATCCGCTGCCCGCTGCTGATCCTGCACGGCAAGCTCGACCCGATCACCCCCTACGCGGGCGCCGAGCGCCTGGCCGCGGAGACCCCGGGCGCCCTCCTGGCCTCCTTCGAGGACGGCAACCACGGCATGACCAACCGGGTCTTCGAGTCCCGCAGCCTGATGTCGGACTGGATGGCGGAAAAGCTGGCCCGCTGACCGCCGCCCCCCCAGGGGGGACCGGCGACTTGGTACTTACCGGTACGTCCGATGCGCGGGGGCGCGCGGGCTGCCTACATTCCAGGGACGCCGCGCCCACACGCCCGCGCCACGGAGGCCCGCCGATGACTTCGAACGTTGGCCGCCCGCCCGCGGACAAGGCCAGCCTCCGCCTGCGGGCGCCATGGTCGCCTCCCCGGAGAGCAGGCCGCGGCCGACTTCGGCTACCACTCAGAGGAGGAGGGCTTCGAGTTCCAGTACCGTCATGGCGTCGGTCTGGGAAACTGGTTGGCACCACTCATGCACCGCTACCACTCGTTCGACCCCCCCAACTCGCCGGAGGAGGCCCGGTCTTCGCGCCCGAGACCTGCTGACCGGCCGAGAACGGCTCCGCGGCGGCGCGCATCGAAGGGGCGCTGTTGGTGACGGCCGCCCGCGCCCGGGTCATCATCAGCTTCCCGGCCGGCGAGCTCCTGGTCACCGGCACCAGGTACTGGAACGAGCTCCATCCCTCGCCCCCGGCGGGAGGCGCAGATGGCGGATGAGGTCCCAGGCGGGCCGGTTCGGATCGGATGGGTGGGCACCGGCCGCATGGGGCTGCCCATGGCCGAGCGGCTGGCGGCGGCGGGGGTGGACCTGACGGCCTGGAACCGCACCAAGAGCAAGGCGGAGCCCCTCCGCGAGAAGGGGGCCCGGGTGGTGGACCGCCTCCAGGACCTGGCCGGGCTGGACGTCGTCTTCGTGATGGTCTCGGGCTCCCAGGACCTGGCCGACGTGGCCCTGGGCGAGGACGGGCTTCTGAAGGGCCGCCCGCCGGGCATCCTGGTCGACCTCTCGACGGTCTCCACCGAGGTCTCGGCGCTGGTGCGCGCCGGCGCCGCGGACGCCGGCTGCGAGTTCCTGGCGGGGGCCGTGAGCGGCAGCCCGACGGTGGTCCGCGCGGGAGGGCTGGGCATCGTGGCGTCGGGCTCGCGGGAGGTCTTCGAGAGCGTCCGCCCGTACTTCGAGGTGATCGGGAGGACGGCCGTCTACGCCGGACCCGGCGAGGTGGCGCGGCTGGTCAAGCTGTGCCACAACCTCCACCTGGCCGCGGTCATCCAGTCCCTGGCCGAGGTCACCGTACTGGCCGAGAAGGGGGGCGTGGCGCGCTCGGCCTTCCTCCAGTTCCTGAACGGCTCCTCGATGGGCTCGCGGTTCACCGGCCACAAGGCGCCCGCCCTCGTGCACCTGGACTTCAGGCCGCTGTTCACGATGCGCCTGCTCCGCAAGGACCTCGACCTGGGCCTCACCGAGGCCCGCCAGCGGGAGGTGCCCATGCCGCTCACAGCGCTCGTCCACCAGATCGTCCAGGCGGCCGTGGGGGAGGGCTACGGGGAGAAGGACTTCGCCGCCCTGCTGGAGGTGGCGGCGCGAGGGGCCGGGCTTGCACTCGGACCCGAGGACGTCGAGGTCGGGGACGGGCTCTGAGCCGCGGGGCGGTGGACAGAAGGGCCCCGGCCGGGTAGGCTGGCCGCGGCCTCGAGGCGGCCCCACGACCCTTTCCCGGGAGTGCTGACATGGCAGGACGGCGGCGCCTTCTCGTCCTCGCGCTGGCGGCCGGCGCCGCGGCCGCCCTGGCGCCTGTCTCGCCCGCCGGCGCCGGAGCGTCGGCCGGGACGCACCTGGCCGGCGTGAGGAGGGCGGCGCACCGCCCGTCGGCCTCGCAGCTGGCCTCGCACGGAGGCCCTGTGGAGACGGCGCCCGCCGTCTACATCGACTGGTGGGGCCCCTCCTGGGCTTCCGGGTTCAAGACCGGGGGATATTCGAGCGCGGCGGCGCAGGCATACGTGACGGGCTTCTTTACGAACGTGGGGGGCACGTCCTGGATCAACAGCACCGCCCAGTACTGCCAGGGGGTGCCCCGGGGCACGACGAGCTGCGCCGGCCACCCGGCCGCCCTCCACGTCACCAACCCGGCCGGGCAGCTGAAGGGGGCCTGGGAGGACACCTCGCCGGTACCCGCCTCGGTTTCCCAGGCCGGCGTGGCGGCCGAGGCGGCCAGGGCGGCGGCCCACTTCGGGTTCGACCCCGACGCCACCTACTTCGTCTTCACCCCCCACGGGGTGACCATGTCGGGGTTCGGGACCGCCTGGTGCGCGTGGCACGCGGCCACGGCCTCCCCCCAGGGCAGGCTCGCCTACGCCTTCATGCCCTACGTGCCCGACGCCGGCGCCGGCTGCGGGAAGAACTTCGTCAACCGGGCCGACGACGCCTTCGGGAACGGGTACTTCGACGGCTTCAGCGTGGTCGGCGGGCACGAGTACGCGGAGGCCGAGACCGACCCCCGACCGAGCTCCGGCTGGGTCGCCCCGGGGGGCGCCGAGAACGGTGACAAGTGCGCCTGGGCGCCCACCTCGGGCGACATCGCGCTCGCGGACGGGCACCGGTACGCCGTCCAGCCCCTCTGGAGCAATGCCGCCCGGGCCTGCGTGATGTCCGCCTGAGCCCGGTCCTTCAGCCCGCGAAGGCGGGGATGCCCGTGATGGTCTGGCCGACGATGAGGGTCTGGACCTCCTCGGTGCCCTCGTAGGTGAGGACCGACTCCAGGTTGTTCATGTGCCGGATGACGGGGTACTCGAGCGTGACCCCGTTGGCGCCCAGGATGCCGCGCGCCTCCCGGCTGATGCGAAGGGCCTCGCGCACGTTGTTGAGCTTGCCCAGGCTGACCATCTCGGACGTGAGCGTACCCGCCTCCTTGAGACGTCCCAGGTGGAGGGCCAGCAGCAGCCCCTTCTCGAGCTCGACCACCATGTCGACCAGCTTGCGCTGCGTGAGCTGGAAGCCGGCGATGGGCCTGCCGAACTGGCGTCGCTCCCGGGCGTAGCCGAGCGCCGCCTCGTAGCAGGCGCGGGCCGCGCCCAAAGACCCCCAGACGATGCCGTAGCGTGCCTCGGTCAGGCAGGAGAGGGGAGCTTTGAGGCCCTCCGCCGCGGGCAGCAGCGCGGAGCCCGGCAGCCGGCAGTCCTCCAGGACCAGCTCCGAGGTCACCGAGGCCCTCAGCGAGAGCTTGCGCTCGATGTCCCGGGCCGTGAACCCCGGCGTCCCCTTGGGGACCAGGAAGCCCCGGATGCCCTCGTCGGTGCGGGCCCAGACGACGGCCACGTCGGCGATACCCCCGTTCGTGATCCAGAGCTTGTTTCCGCTCAGGATCCAGTCCTGCCCCTGGCGGCGGGCACCCGTCCGCATGCCGCCGGGGTCGCTGCCGAAGTCGGGCTCGGTGAGGCCGAAGCAGCCCAGCTTCTCGCCCCGCGCCATGGCCGGGAGCCACTCCTGCTTCTGCTCCGGGGACCCGTACCGCCAGATGGCGAACATGCTGAGCGAGCCCTGCACGGAGACGAAGGACCGAAAGCCGGAATCGGCGGCCTCCAGCTCGAGGCAGGCGAGGCCGTAGCTGACCGCGCCCGCGCCCGCGCACCCGTAGCCCGTGAGGTGCATGCCCAGAAGGCCGAGCTCACCCAGACGGGGGATGACCTCGCGCGGGAAGACCCCCTTTTCGAACCACTCCGCCACGCCCGGCGTGAGCACGTCGCGAGCGAACTCGCGCACCGAGAGCTGTATCATCCGCTCCTCCGGCGAGAGGAGCGAGCCCCACCCGAGGAGGTCTTCCACGCCGGCCCGCCGCTCCTGTTCGGTCACCTCTTGAAGCCCTCCTCCAACCCGTCCTGCCCGTGCGCGTCCGCGCCCGCTGGCGATCAATCGC
>JBOHUY010000029.1:0-2568 GCA_050735015.1 Candidatus Dormibacterales bacterium
GAGGTGGAGCGCGTCAGAGTCGCCTACCTGGGCGCGTCGGGACACCTGACCCAGGTGCTGCGGGGCGTGGGGGCCCTGCCCGCCCAGGAGAGGCCGGCCGCCGGCCGAGCCGCCAACGAGGCGAAGCGCGACCTCGAGGCGCTCCTGGCCGCGCGCCTTGAGGCGCTGAGGGTCGGGCGCCTGGCCACCATCGAGTCCACCGAGCGCATCGACATGACCTTCGCCGCCGCCCCGCTGGGACGAGGGCGTCCCCACGTCCTGATTGAGACCCAGCGCGAGGTGGAGCGGGTCTTCGAGCGGCTCGGTTACCACGTCGAGCTGGGTCCCGAGGTGGAGACGGAGTGGTACAACTTCGAGGCCCTCAACATCCCTAGCGGGCACCCCGCCCGGGACGCCCACGGCTCCATGTACTTCGGGCCCGACCTCCTCCTCCGGACCCACACCTCCCCCGTGCAGCTGAGGGCCATGCGCCGGCTCGTCCAGCCCCCCTTCCGCCTCGTGGCAGCGGGCCGCTGCTACAGGCGGGACGCCATCGACGCTTACCACCTGCCCTACTTCATCCAGCTCGAGGGCCTGGCCGTCGAGCCCGGCCTCACGGTGGGGGACCTCAAGGGCACGCTCCTTTATTTCGCCCAGGCCGTCTTCGGGGTGGACCGGCGCATCCGCCTCACGCCCGACCACTTCCCGTTCACCGAGCCCAGCTTCCAGATGGCTGTCTCTTGCGGGATCTGCGGCGGCTCCGGGTGCAGGAGCTGCGGCCATTCCGGCTGGCTGGAGATCCTGGGCTGCGGGATGGTCCACCCCCAGGTGCTGCGGAATGGCGGGGTCGACCCCGAGCGCAACACCGGCTTCGCCTGGGGTATGGGGATCGAACGGATCGCCATGCTCCGGCACGACATCGACGACATGCGGCTCTTCTACGAGAACGACGTCCGCTTCCTGGAGCAGTTCGGCTAGTGCGCGTCTCCTTCGAATGGCTGTCGGACTTCGCCGACCTGGACGGCATCTCGCCACGCCAGGCCGCGGAGCTCTTGACCATGCACGGCTTCGAGGTCTCGGCCGTCCGCGAGGTTGACCTGGCCCCCATCCTGGTCGGCAGGGTGGTCTCCCAGGAACCCCACCCACGGTCCCGCACGCCTCTTTGGGTTCACCAGGTGGACCTGGGCGGCGAGACGGTCCAGATCATCGCGGGGGCCGCCAACGCCGTCCCCGGCGCTCTGGTGCCGGTCGCGCTGCCGGGCGTCGTCGTACCCCGGGGGACCCGGGTCCGGGAAAGCTTCAACGTGGCGGGCGTGGCGGGCGCCGGCATGCTCTGCTCGGCGGCGGAGCTGGAGATGGGCGACGACCACTCCGGGATCTTGATCCTGGACGAGGGCGCGCCCGGCCAGTCGCTGGCGGAGCTCTTCCCCCGCGACGCCGTGATGGAGGCCGAGGTGCTTTCCAACCGGCCCGACTGCCTCGGGCACATGGGCATCGCGCGCGAGCTGGCGGCGGCCGCCCGGCGCCCGCTGAAGCAGGACTTCATGCCCCTCTTCACGGGCGGCGTCGACCCCCCCGGGACAGAGCTGGTCGAGGTCGTGATCGAGGAGCCCTCGCTCTGCCGGCGGTATATCGGCGCCCCCGTGAGCGGGGTCACCGTGCAGGCCTCGCCGCCCTGGATGAGAAGGCGGCTGAGGGCGGCCGGGGTGCGTCCCATCAACAACGTGGTGGACGTCACCAATTACGTCCTCTTGGAATATGGCCAGCCGCTCCACGCCTTCGACCTGGCCCGCCTGGCGGGGCCCGCCGTCAGGGTGCGGAGAGCGCGCGAGGGCGAGCGGCTGGCCTGCCTCGACGGCGAGACCAGGGCGCTCGATCCCACCATCCTCGTCATCGCCGACGCCGAGCGCCCGATCGCGGTGGCGGGGGTGATCGGGGGGGAGGAGAGCGCCGTGACGGGGGGGACCAGGGAGGTCCTGCTGGAGTCGGCCAACTTCGATGGCCCCGCCGTCCGCGCCGCGGCCCGCTCCCTCGGGCTGCGCACTGAAGCCTCGGCCAGGTTTGAGAGGTCGCTCTCCCCGGAGCTGGCCCTGGCCGGCGCCCGCAGGGCCGCCGCGCTCCTCTCCGAGGTGGCGGGGGGGTCGGTCCACCGGGAGTGGCCGGACCGCTACCCTCGGCCCCAGCAGCCGGTGGCGGTCCGGCTCCGGCCCGAGCGCGTCGACGACCTGCTCGGCGTGCACGTGCCCCTCGAGGAGTCGGAGTCGATACTGCAGCGGCTCGGCTTCCACCTCCGGGTGGGGGAGGACGGGGCCTGGGACGTGCTCCCGCCCGTCTTCCGTCTCGACGTCTCCATCCCCGAGGATGTGGTCGAGGAGATCGGCCGCATCCATGGCTACGAGAGGGTGCCGGCGACGCTGCCGGGCGCCCGGCGGGACAGCTGGCACGTGGGCTCCGCCGACCGACCCCTGGAGAGGGTCCGGGCCTTGCTCGCGGGGGCGGGCCTCCAGGAGGCAGTCACCCCCGCGCTGGTGAGCCTGCGACGGCTGGAGCGCCTGGGCGTCGCCGCGCGCGCGCTCCGCTGCCTCAACC
>JBOHUY010000030.1:0-6584 GCA_050735015.1 Candidatus Dormibacterales bacterium
ATCTCCTCCTGGGTGGCCTCCGGGCGCACGTAGAGAAGGTTCTCGCGGACGCTGGCGTGGAAGAGGAAGGTGTCCTGGAAGACGATCCCGATCTGGCGCCCGAGCGACTCCAGGGTCACGTCCCGGATGTCCTCGCCGTCCACCCTGACCACGCCCCGCTGGGGCTCGTAGAAGCGGGGGATGAGCGAGGTCACGGTGGTCTTCCCGGCCCCGCTGGGACCCACCAGCGCCACCAGCTCGCCGGGCTCGATGGAGAAGGAGACCGACTCCAGGGCGGGCCGGCCCTTGGCCCCGTAGGCGAAGGTGACGTCCTCGAAGTCGACCCGCCCGGAGGCGTCGGCCAGCTCGTGGGCCCCAGGGCGGTCGTCGATCTCGAGCGGCAGGTCCAGGTACTCGAACAGGCGCTGGAAGAGGGCCAAAGAGCCGACCACGTTGACCTGCAGGTTGGCGATCGAGCCCACCGGCCCGTAGAGCTTGGCCAGGAGCACGGTCGCGAAGGTGACCACCGTGCCCACCGAGGCGAGCTGGCCGCTCACGACCAGGTAGCCCCCGTAGAGCCAGAGCACGGCCGGGCCGGCCGTGCCCAGGACGCCCATGAGCATGAAGAACCAGCGCCCGATCATGGTCTGGCGGACGTTGAGGTCGCGCAGGCTGGCGTTGAGCGTCCGGAAGCGCCCGTTCTCCGCCCTCTGCCGCACGAAGGCCTTGACCAGAAGGATGCCGGAGATGCCCAGCACCTCCTGCATGTAGGCGGTCAGCTCGCTGAGCTTGCCCTGCGTCCTCTTGCGGGCGTCGAAGGTGGCCCTGCCCACGCGCCTGGTGGGGAGCATGAAGGCGGGCACCACGGCCAGGGCGGCGATGGTCAGCTTCCAGTCCAGCTGGACCATGGCCCCGATCGTGACGGCCAGCGTGACCACGTTCATGACCAGGTTGAAGACGGTGTCCGAGACCACGCTCTGGACCCCATTGACGTCGTTGCTGAGCCGGGACATGACGTCGCCCGTGCGCGTGCGCGTGAAGAAGGCGACGGACTGCCTCAGCATGCGCGCGAAGAGCTGGTTGCGGAGGTCGTACATGATGCCCTGGCTGATCGTGTTGCTGAAGTAGGACTGCACGACTCCGATCAGGCCCCCGGCCAGGGAGGCCACGATCATGACCGCGACCAGGAGGAGCACGACCGCCACCCCACCCCCGTGCAGCGCGCCCCCCGCCTGGCCGTGGATGGGGCCGAGGTCGAAAGCGCCCGCCCCACCCCGGGGCCCGGGGGCGAGGAAGTCGACGAGGTCCTTGGTCACGTAGACGGGGGCGAGGCCCAGGACCGCCCCCACCAGGATGCAGCCCAGCACCAGGGCGGCCCGGCGAGAGTAGGGGATGAAGTAGGAGAAGACGCGCCGCATGAGAGGCCACTCGAACCTGACCTGCGTCTTCTCGTCGCCCCAGTCCGGCCGCCACACCCCGTGCCACATGGCTCGTTCAACTCTACCCGCGGCCCCGGGCTTCCCAACCGGCCCCAAAGCCGACTTAGGAGAGGAGGCGGGCGATCTCCCGGGGGCGGTTGGTGAAGACGCAGTCGGGGCCGCAGGCCCGCGTCCAGGCCGCCGAGACGGGGTCGTCGACCACCCAGAGGGCGACCGAGTGCCCGGCCCCGTGGATGGCCCCGGCCATGGCCGGATCGCAGCCCGTCCAGTGGGAGGCGAAGATGTCGGCCCTCGCCGCCTTCATCATGGCCAGCGGGTCGACGGGCCTGCCCACGTCGAGGATGCCCGTCAGGAGCCCCGGCTCCAACTCCTTGACCAGCTTCGCGGAGGGGTGCGAGAAGGAGATGACGGCGCACTGGCCGACCATCTCCGCCTCCCGCAGCAGCCCCACCAGGGCCTCCTCCAGGCCCGGGTAGGGAAGTGGCGCCTGCTTGAGCTCGACGGCCACGTGGACGCGGCCGGCGGCCAGGTCGAGCACCTCCTCCAGGAAGGGGACGCGCTCCCCGCCGCCCGCGTCCAGGGCGCCCAGCTCGGCCCCTGTGAGGTCGCGTACGGGCCCCCGCCCGTTCGTGGTCCGGTCTACCGTGTGGTCGTGGATGACAACCAGACGGCCGTCGCTGGAGAGGTGGACGTCGCACTCGACCAGGTCCACCCCCAGCTCGAGGGCGGACCGGAAGGAGGCGAGGGTGTTCTCCGGGAGCTCGGCGGGGTTGCCGCGGTGCCCTCCCAGAAGGGGGCGACCGCTCTGACGGGCGGCCTCGAAGCGCTCGCGCATGGTCGGGGCTCCGCCCAAGACCGGACCAGTCTAGCGGGCCTCCCGTTTTAGACTGGCCCTGGTGACGACCTCAACGCCGCGGCGGCCCTCGACGGCCGGCGAGCTCCGGTCCTCAGGGCACCAGCGCGAGTCGGTCAAGCAGGAAATGCGCCGCAACCTCCTGGCCCGGCTCCGTACCGGCAAGCCGCTTTTCCCGGGCATCGTCGGCTACGACGAGACGGTCCTGCCCCAGATCGCCAACGCCGTCATCTCGGGCCACGACGTCATCCTCCTGGGCGAGCGGGGCCAGGCCAAGAGCCGGCTCATGAGGAGCATGGTCGAGCTCTTGGACCCGGAGATCCCGGTGGTGGCGGGCTGCGAGATCAACGACCACCCCTTCGCGCCCGTCTGCCGCCGCTGCCGGGACCTCGCGGAAGAGCGCGGGGACGAGCTCGAGGTGGCCTGGCTGGAGCGCGACCGCCGCTACGGGGAGAAGCTCGCCACACCCGACACCAGCATCGCCGACCTGATCGGGGAGGTAGACCCCATCAAGGTCGCGGAGGGGCGGTACCTGGCCGACGAGCTGACCATCCACTACGGGCTGGTGCCGCGGGCCAACCGCGGCGTCTTCGGGATCAACGAGCTGCCCGACCTCGCGGAGCGCATCCAGGTGGGGCTGCTCAACATCATGGAGGAGAAGGACGTCCAGATCCGGGGCTACCGCGTGCGCCTGCCCCTCGACGTCTTCGTCGTGGCCAGCGCCAACCCCGAGGACTACACCTCGCGGGGCCGCATCATCACCCCCCTCAAGGACCGCTTCGGGTCCCAGGTCCGCACCCACTACCCCCTCCAGGTCTCCCAGGAGATCGAGATCATGGAGGCCGAGGGTGCGCCCTTCCCGGAGGAGGTGCCCGTGATCGTCCCCCCCTACATGCGGGAGATCGTGGCCGAGATGACGCACCTGGCCCGCCGCAGCCCCCACATCTCGCAGTCGTCGGGCGTCTCCGTGCGGATGTCGATCGGGAACCACGAGAACCTGGTCAGCAACGCGGTCCGTCGCGCCGTCCGGCTGGGGGAGGACCTGGCCGTGCCCCGAGTCTCGGATCTCGCCTTCCTGGTCGCCTCCACGGCCGGGCGGGTCGAGATCGAGGCCATCGACGAGGGCAAGGAAGAGCAGGTACTGGGGCGCATCCAGCGCTCGGCCGTGAGCGCGGTCTTCAGCCGCCGTCTCAGCCCCAGTCAGTTCGAGGGCCTGGTCGAGATGTTCGAGGAGGGCGCCTCCGTGGAGGCCGGCGAGGGGGTCCCGGCGGCCAGCTACCTGCGCGCCTCGGAGCCGGCCGCCGCAGAGGTGACGGCCGCTCTCGGGCGCCTGGGGGTGCCCGACAACCCCCAGGTGCGCGCCTCAGTGCTGGAGTTCGTGCTGGAAGGGCTGCACCTCAACAAGAAGCTCAACAAGGACGATTTGGAGTCGAGGGTGCTCTACCGCCGCTGACCCGGGGCTCAGTGGCCGGTCGGGGGCTGGTTGGCGAATAGCAAGGTGAAGCCCAGGATGACGAGGATGACGAGCGCGATGAAGATGAGCTCGACGCGGATCGCCACCCTCACCCCGCGCACGGCCCGCCGCGTCCTGGCCCCGCACTCGTCGCAGTAGGCGGCGCCCGGGGTCAGGATACCTCCGCACCGCTCGCAGGAGACCTGCTGTTCCACCTCCCGAGTATGCCTCAGGCCCCAGCTCGGTAACCTTCAGGCGTGCTGACCGACGAAGGCCCCTCCCCGGAAGAGGTGGTCGTCCTGCTCGCCTCCGCGCCGGAGCGCGCGCTCGACCTCGTAGGTGGCATGGACGAGGCCGCCCTCTCCTACCGCCACGGCCCCGCCTTCCCCACGGTCCAGGAGGCGGCGGACCACCTGGCCAGGTCGGGGATCGCCTCCGACGCCATGATCCGGAGGGTCTACGTGGACGGCCAGCCGGAGCTGGCCGCCCCGGCCATCCACCCAGACACCTCCCCGGCGGCGGACGCCCTCCGGGACGTCACCGAGACGCTCCAGGACGCGGGTCGCTCGCGCCGCCGCGCAGCCGACCTCATGAGGGGCATGCGGGAGGAGGACTGGGCGCGATCGGTGGTCGAGCCCGAGCTGGGCGAGCTCAGCCTCCTGGACCTCTGCCGGCGCATCGCCGCCCACGAGATGGGCCATCTCTCGCAGCTGCGCAACCTGATCGCGCTGGTGCCCGAACACGAGGACTCGGTGCCGGTCTTGCCTGGCTGAGCCAGACGCCCCTTCCACGAAGGTGTGAGGAACCGACCAAACTGCTGCCCGCCTGGTCGAAGCCGGTGGGGTGGAGCGAAGGTGCGTATCTGTTCCGGAGCGCGAAGAGGGCAAGCGCGCTCTGCCTAAGGGCCGTGGCCCGGAAGGCCATGGGAGACTAGGCCCAACTGGCGCACGGGGCGCATGAAGCGGCCTGGGTGATTACGCGGGCGAGGTGATGGGGAGACCCGCCGACCGCGCAGCATCCAGCAACCGGGCGTCATACGAGAAGACCGCACCGAGGTCGGGACCGAGCGCCATGGCCGCGGCAAGATGGATCGCGTCGAGCGATCGCAGCGTCGGGGGATCCAGGTCGGCGGCACGATCAAGAAGGGGCTCGTCAAGGCGGATGAGCCGGATGGTTCGGAGCAGGTGGCGTGCCGCACCGACGAGATGGGCATTGCCTGACCTGCGCAGCGACCGTACCGACTCAGTGCGGAGAAGTGTGGCTGCCGCGCGCCCCGGCCAGCGGCCCAACTCCGCTCGAAGAGCAGCCGACTCCGGCTCGCGCACGATGAGCTTGACGAAGGCAGAGCTGTCGAGGTATGCGACTCTACCGTTCATCGGCGCGCAACTCGGCGAGCGCCGCCGATGGAAGCATGCTCCCCTGGGGTTCTGCCGGGAGACCAAGGGTCGTGAGGGCGTCGAGAAGATCTCCGCTCTGCTCGCTCACCCTGCCTTCGGCGATGAGCTGGTCCAGCACGCCGGGGCGGAGAGGGACGATCCGGGCTATCGGATGCCCGTGCGCGGTGACGTCGATCACCTCGCCCGCGACCACCCTCCGCAGCACCGCGCTCGCCTGCTGCCGTAGCTCCCGTATGCCTACCGTGTTACCCATAGTGTCTACAGTGTAGCACATCCGCGCTCGGGGGTTCGCTGCCGGCGGCGGTGACCCGGCCAGAGAGGCGAACGAAAGCGCCGACGGCCGGGCACGCCTATCCCTTCGCGCCCAGGACCTGGTCTGGTAAGCAAACGCGACGCCGTGTGCCGCCGGTTGCTTGCAAGGCCACAGCCGGGCGAGTGCAGGGTCATGGGCCGCATCTTTCGGACGGAGTCCGTCGCCGCCGTCGCCCAGCAGGACCGGAGCCTTACCTCGAGTCGATGGGCCGAGGGGTCGAGCAGCCAACGCCCAGGCACGCTCGACCACGAGCTTCGCCGTCGACTCGGGGGCCCCTGCCAGGCACCGGAAGTTGCTCATCGCCTGGAAGTCACGCCCCCCGATGACAACCGATCGCTCGTGGTTCCGGCTCACCCGATCGCGGGGGCCCCCAGGGGGTAACCGCCAGATGAACGTCTGCGGAGGCGTCATCAACGTGCACGCGGTGCAAGCCGAGAACGTAGCGTTCTCCGGCACGGGTCACCCCGTGGCCAGACCCGAAGATCGTCCGGATTGGTAAGCGGAGGCGTACTCGCAGGCCTCCTCCGGGGTGCAGGTGGCACCTCGGACGGCACCCACCACTGGTGAGGGATGGACGGGCTGGGCTCGGTGGTTGCGCTCAACCCGTTTCCCCGGGGTCGCGCAGGTGATCACCGGGCCCCATTCCCCGGGTCGCGCAGGTGATCACCGGACCCCATTCCCCGAGTGAGTGTTGCCGCTCCCGGGCCGACGCCGGTATGACTCTTTGTGGGGGGGCATGCAACCGTCAGGGAGGTGTGGCCATGCCACGGGAAACTTGGGGCGCCAAGAGGGAGCGGCAGTACGAGCACATCAAGGGGGGCCTCGAGGGCCGCGGCCGCCCGGAGCCGGTGGCCGAGGAGATAGCCGCCCGCACCGTCAACAAAGAGCGTGCCCGCGCCGGCGAGGCCCGCGAGACGAGCCGCACCTCCACCGACGACGTCTCGTCGGGGCGCCGAGGCGGCCTCAGGTCGCACCGGGGCGCGGGCGGGCGTACCTTCGACCAGCTCTACAGCGAGGCCAGGCGGCGCGGGATCAAGGGCCGCTCCAAGATGGACAAGGCCCAGCTGGAGCGCGCCCTGGCCCGGTGACCGGGGCGCCGGGGCGCTCTTCTGGGAGAATCGGGCCGTGCCGGAGGAAGACGGGGCGGACC
>JBOHUY010000031.1:0-2840 GCA_050735015.1 Candidatus Dormibacterales bacterium
GCGATGGCCTCATGCTGAGCTGCGGCCTGCGCGAGGCGCCCGGAGTCATCGGCAGGGTCCGAGAGCTCGTCGCCGGGGCGGGGCGCGACCCCGCCGGCTTCGGGTTCTCGGCCCGCCTCCACCTCCGCAGAGGCGAGTTTGGGCCCGCCGTGGAGGCGGCGCGGCGGTGGCGCGACGCGGGCGTCACCCACCTGTCGGTGGGCACCATGGGGCTCGGCCTTCCCGGACCCGACGATCACATCGAGCTGACCTTGGGATGGCTCCGGGCCTGGCGGAAGGCCGAGGCTTGATCCGGGCGCTCGTCTTCGACTTCGACGGGCTCATCCTCGAGACCGAAGAGCCCATCTATCGAGAGTGGGAGGAGATCTTCGGCGAGCACGGCCAGCAGCTCCCGGGGGAGCTCTACGCGAGCGTCCTCGGTACCGGCTGCGCCTCCGCGAGCCTCTTCGAGGCGCTGGAGAGGCTTCTCGGCGATCCCGTGGAGCGGGAGGCGATCACGGCCCGGAGGCGGGACCGCGAGCGGGCGGCCATCGAAGCCCTCCGCGTCAGGCCGGGCGTCATCTCGCGCCTGTCGGAGGCGCGGGCCATGGGCCTCCGCCTGGCGGTGGCGTCGAGCTCCACCCACGCGTGGGTGGACGGCCACCTGGCCCGCCTCGGCCTGGGGGCGCTGTGGGACTGTACGGTCTGCCGCGAGGACGTCGCCCCCGGCCGGGCCAAGCCCGCCCCCGACCTCTACCTGCGGGCGCTCGGGGAGCTGGAGGTGGGGGCGGTGCAGGCGATCGCCTTCGAAGACTCCCTCCACGGTGTGGCGGCGGCCAAGGCTGCGGGGCTCTACTGCGTGGCCGTGCCCGGTCCCATGACCAGCCGCATGGACCTGGGAGGCGCCGACCTCAAGCTGCGCTCCTTGGCGGAGATGGACCTGGAGGAGGTCATCCGCCGCCTCACCGTGCGTCCGCCCGGCTCGCCCCTCCCTCAGGAAGCCTCCGGTCGCCCGCCAGGCAAGTCTCCATCGAAGCTATGAGCAGACCCGCTTCCTGACCGGACCACCCCACCTCGCCGGCCCGGGCGCGTGGTGGAAAGTGCCCCCGCCGAGTGAGTCAGGAGGTCCAGGACCCGGAGGAGGTCTGTGCAGAAGGCAGCGGCCGGGCTACCGAAGACGGACGATCGCCGAGACGGGCCCTCCCCCCGGCGGCCCCTGGTGGAGGGCTGCGACCGACACGAAGACCGCGGGGTCCCCCACGGCCGCGGCCACGACCGCTCCCACGGCGGCCTTCGCGTGCCTGTGGTGGTGGACGTCGGAGTCGTCGAGCATGACCTGGCGGCGCCCGCGCAGCTGGCCAGTCGGGTCCGCCTCGCACTTCGCGAAGACGTTGACGACACGTCCGTCGAGATCCCCGGCCGCAGGCCGATCGGGGAGGTCGAGCCCGGCCGCGCTGATGGCCTCGAAGACGGCGGCCTGGTCGAGCGCGTCGTGCATGAGCGAATGCCCGATCCGGAAGCTCCCTCCGGGGCCGGCGTTGCCGAGTACCACGACCTGGGCGCGGTCGAGCTCGACCCCGCTCGAGCAGGACGCCACCGAGCTGAAAAGGGCCAGCTCACGGCCGATGGCGCTGTCTGCCACGCGGGACCTGTCGACCTCGCCCAAGGCCACCGCCACACCCAGCGCGGCGGCGCCGTTGGAGAGGTCCATGGATCCATGGGGCTCGGGAAGGACCGTGTCACGCCCCCGCGCGCGTGCCTCCTGGATCGTCTCCATGGTGAGCAGGGGCGTCTTCGTCTGGACCCAGTGGACGTCCTCCGGCGAGGAGATGCCAGCGTCGCGCATGGCCTCTCCGACCGCCCTCGCGACCTTGTCCACCATGGCCGTGCGGCCGACGTCCTCGGGCAGGATGCGGTCGGAGAGCGCGACCCCCACGGCCAGGCCTGCGGGGGTTCCCGGTACCCGGCAGAAGACACAGGCGTGGGGACAGAGGATGCCGTCCGTGCCCCCGGACCAGACCATGGGCACGGCCCGGACCTCTTCCCCGGAGCGCCGACCCCGCGCCCGGAGGACGTCACGGAAGGCCCGGTCGGCGAGGATCCGCGTGAAGTCGTTGACGCCCCCGTTGCCCTCCGTTTTGCCGATCACGGCGACCACGGTGTCCGGATCGACGGCACCCTCGACCACGATGCGATCGAACTCCGAGGCGTCCGCCGGCCCGCGCTTGAACTCGACTTTGTGGACGGTCGCGGGCATGTGCTGAAGAAGTCTAGCCGGGTGACTCGCGAGGCGAAGCCTGCCGCCCCCGCACGAGCTCGAAGAGGGCCAGTGGCGACAGGGGGACCTCGACCACCGCCACGCCCAGGGCCTCGTCCACGCCCGAGGCGACGGCGGCCGCGACGGGGATGGTGCCCGCCTCCCCCACCCCCTTCACCCCCAGCGGGTTGAGCGGGGAGGGCGTCTCCTGGTGCTCGATGAGAGCCTCCGGGACCTCGCTCGCGTAGGGCATGAGGAAGTCCATGAAGGAGGCGTTGCGGATCTGCCCGTCGGCGTCGTAGGCGATGCGCTCATAGAAGGCGCCCCACATCCCCTGCGCCAGCCCGCCCTGGATCTGGCCTTTCACGACCATGGGGTTGATCACGCGCCCGCAATCGTGGACGACGACGTAGCGGAGGACCTCGAGGCGGAAGGTCTCCGGGTCCACGCGCAGCCAGCAGGCGTGGCAGCCGGAAGCCCAGGTCGCGCCGATCTGGCTCCAGTACCCCCAGGCCTCCAGGCCGGGAGCCTGGCCGGGGGCCATGGGGGGGCCCGCCCGGGGCCTGGACTGGAACTGTGTCGCGATCTCGGCTCCTCCCGTGAA
>JBOHUY010000032.1:0-1591 GCA_050735015.1 Candidatus Dormibacterales bacterium
CGGCGCGGGCCCCGGGCCGTCACGTCAGTGCGGCGCCGCGGCCAGAAGGTTCACCCAGGAGGCGTACGCGATCGGGGTGCCGAGGATGCCGTCGGTGCTGTAGCCGGCCGGAAGCTCGACCGAAGAAGCCCGGACGGGCGAGGCGTAGCCGCCGCAGGCCCAGGCGAGGGCGGCTCCCAATCCCAGCTCGGGAGCCGTGTTGAGCTTGGTCAAGGTGGCGGTCTGGAAGTCGACGGTGACCCCGTACCTGGCCTGGTCGAGCCCCATGTGCGCGTACATGGCGCCGTAGAAGCCCGGGTTGTTGGGATAGCGGATCGAGTTGTTCTCGAGGGCGCAGCGCGGGCCCAGGACCTGCGCGCAGTAGTCCATGAGCGATTCCGTGAACGACTCGAACACCCCCGCCGGGTTGAGGCCGCTGTAGGGGTTGAAGGAGAAAGAGGAGTGCGTGTGCCGCCAGACCGCGTGGGCGCGGATGGCCGCCTGCTGGCACTGCTCGTCCTGGGCGTTGGTGTACCCCGCCGCGAGGAGTGCGGCAAGAGGGGCGCCGGAGTCGACGTCATCCTTCAAGAGGGGCTCGGCGTAGTAGGTCATGCAGCCGGAGACGGTGACGTCGCTGACCTGCGGGACGCTGTCGTAGATGGCGGCGAGCTTGGCCTGCAGGTCGGCGTAGGCGGCCTCGTAGGCCGGCGTCCACCAGCGACCGATGCCCCAGCCGCTGACCGTCGGCAGCGGCGACCCGTCGAGCGACTTGGCCCAGGCCGGGGCGTACTCACCGGCCCAGATGCGGATCTTGAAGTGCCTCGTGCCCCCGGCCGCCGCGATGGCGCGGTCGATGACGTTGGGGCGCACGATGGGACCCCCCTGGACGGGCTGGAGGTCGGCCCAGGTGGCGTTCACGACGAAGCCCTGCACGGCCCCCAGCCAGGTGACGGGGAGGACGTTGAAGTTGGAGCCCCCGACCGCGACGGTGGGGGTGCGGCCGCGATCGAGCAGGCCGGTGACGTCAGGCTTGACCGGGCCCGTGCCGCCGGACCCGAGCCCGGGAGGTGGGACCGGCGGCGAGTGGGTGGGCGAGGGGGAGGGGGTGGGCTGAGGGCCGGGGCCGCCCGTCCCCGGATGGTGGTGGCGGGCGCGCCGGACGTGGTGGTGCGTCGTCAACGTGTGGCGTGAGTGGACCGCGTGCCGGGTCGGGCGGATGTGCTTGGCGACCGTGGCTCCAGCGAAGCCGGGGGCGGCCACTCCGGCGAGGGCGATCCCCACGGCCGCTGCGATCGAGGCGAAAGTCTTGAGCACCGCTGCCTTCTCCTGAGCCCCGCGGACGCCCGGAGCCAAGAGCGACATCCCGACCCCGCCGGGCGCTGACCTCTGCCTGCGCTCCCCACACGTGGGGTAGTGGCGAGCCTAGGGACGTCCTCCGTCATCCCGGCGGGCCCAGGCGCGTCGTGGCGCCGTCGCGCCGCGGACGTTTCGGAGTCGGGAAGCGGGAGCCCTATTCGGGCGGGGCCGGCGCCTCCTCCAGCCACTCGATCTCCCCCATGGCGATCGAGATGTGGGACATGGGGCCGGCCGCGCCCGCCCCGTGCCAGTGGAC
>JBOHUY010000033.1:0-2164 GCA_050735015.1 Candidatus Dormibacterales bacterium
CCCGTGCCACCGGCGAGGGCGCCCTGACCGTGGCCGGCGTGCTGGGGGCGTGGCCGGGCTGCAGGCGGCGGGGCTGGCCTCGCAGGCCGGCGACCTGGGGCGGGCCGTGGCCCTTCTGGCCCTGCCGGCGGCCCTCGGCGCCCTCCTCTACGCCTGGCTGCCGGAGACCCGGGGCCGGCCCCTGCCGGATTGAGCCCGGCCGGCGCCGATGACGCCCGCTTGTCCTTGCGCTTCGGCTCTGCTTTGAACTAAGGTAGCGCTCGGTACCTGACGCTCTCGCCCCCCGTGCCCGGGGGGCCCCAGACTTTGACCACCTTGATCCTGCTTCCGAGCCCCCTCGCACCCTTGGTGACGGCCGCGTGAGCGCGCTCGACCGTCCCAACCCCGGCGACGTGCTGCCCCTCTGGGACCCTGAGATCCCGGGAGAGCTGATCGAGGTCGGCCGGCTGGGCCTGCGCATCCGGCCCGGCACCCCCGCCGCCGAGAAGCTCAAGTACATCCCGGACGGGGCGGAATGGCTCCGCAACGTGCTCGAGGAGCACAAGGCGATCGAGTTCGGCTACACGGTCACCTCGCCCGAGCGGCCGCTCGAGTGCGTGGGCCTGGTCGACCAGACGCTCATCCAGGGCCGGCTGGGGCGGACGCCTTCGGGGCTCGCCCTCGAGGTGAGCGAGATGCAGCAGCTGGACTCCCCCGACTACCCGATCGAGAAGTCCCGGCTCAACCTCCGCTACCAGGAGCTCCAGCTGGTCGAGGAGTGGGATGGGGAGATGGTCGGCTTCACGGCCGTCCAGCTCCGGGAGAACGCCAAGACCGAGCCCATCTTGGACTCCACCATGCGCTTCATCGAGCACCTGCGCCAGTTCCGCGAGTCGCTCGCGGAGGCCGCCGTGCGCAGGTTCGAGGCCGTCGAGCAGTGGGTCGAGTGCCCCAACTGCGAGAGCGAGTCCCCCATCTCCAACGGCCTCGAGTGCCCGCAGTGCCAGGAGGAGCTGCGCGGGGGCGAGTACGTGCGCGCGCGCCTCCACCTGGAGAACGGCGAGGACGGCCGCGTCTACCGCGGCATCGACTCTTTGACGGTGCGCTCGGCCGGCTTCCCCGAGTACCGGGGCATGGCCCTCGACCGCATCCAGGGCCCGGACCTCTGGGTCTCCTTCCGCCGCTACGACCCCCTCCCCGACGAGGGCGTGGTGCTCCCGACCGCCTCCGTGGAGATGTTCGAGGCGCAGCGCTCGGTCATCCGCCAGCTCCAGATCGGCAGCCCCCGGACGGGGGCCCTGGCCGCCGAGCTGGCCGACTTCGGCTGGCTGGGCAGCCCCCCACGCATGACCCTGGACGGGCGCCGGGCCCACCACCTGCCCGACCCCAACGAGGAGCAGGCGGAGGCCGTCGCCCGCGTGATGGGAATGCGCCCGGGCCAGCTCTACCTGATCCAGGGGCCGCCGGGGACGGGCAAGACGACCGCCATCGTGGAGTCGATCAGGCGCATCCTGGGCCGCACGAGCGGCGCCTCCATCCTGCTCTCCTCCCATTCCAACGACGCCGTGGACACCGGCCAGGAGCGGCTTTTGGGCTTCTCCCATGTCAAGCAGGCCCGCATCGCCGAGCCCGGTAAGGTCCCCCGCCGTCTCCGACACACGCTCTTCGAGGGCGAGAACCTGGAGCAGTTCAACCTCGTGGCGGGGACGTGCAACCGGCTCGCCATCGACAGCCGCCTGCGCTTCCGGGTCTTCGACTGGGTCATCCTCGACGAGGCCAACAAGGTCCGGGTCAACGAGGCGCTCGCCCTCATGCCCCTGGCCCGGCGCTGGGTCATGATCGGGGACCTCAACCAGCTCCCGCCCGTCATGGAGGACGCCGCCGCCGGCTTCCCCATCCTCACCGACCTCGACAAGGTGGTGCGCGACGACAGCTTCTACGGCTGGGTCTGGGACAGGGTCCCGGCCACCTCCCGGATCATGCTGCCACGCCAGTACCGCATGCGGGAGCCGATCGGGAAGGTGGTCTCGGACCTCTTCTACGAGGGCAAGCTCAAGCACGAGGCACCCCACCCCAGGATGCCGCTGCCCTGGCCTTTCGACCGGGAGCTGGTCTGGGTCGACACGGGCGCCCAGGATGAGTACCGGGACGCCCAGCGCAGCGTCGCCAACGAGTTCGAGGTGGC
>JBOHUY010000034.1:0-6027 GCA_050735015.1 Candidatus Dormibacterales bacterium
GGCCAGGAGGGCCGCGGACCAGGTCAGCCCCGCGCCGAAGCTGGCCATCAAGACCTGCGCCCCCGTACGCAGGCGGCCGTCGCGGAGGGCCTCCTCGAGCGCGAGAGGGATGGTGGCGGTCGACGTGTTCCCGTACTCGTCGATGTTGACGACCACCTTCTCGAGCGGAATCCCGAGGCGCCTCGCCGCCGCCTCCATGATCCGACGGTTGGCCTGGTGGGGCACGAAGAGGTCGACCTCCTCGACGCAGGCTCCGGCGGCCGCCAGGACGGCACGGCTCTGCTCCACGAAGATCTCGACCGCCACCTTGAAGGTCTCCGGGCCGCGCATGCGGAACCGGGGATCGGGGTCGTGCGCCGCGTAGGCGCCCGTCTCCGCGAAGGCGCCGAAGGTGAGCAGGTCCCACCTGCGGCCGTCCGAGCCCAGGCACCAGCTGCGGAACCCGGAGCCCGCGGGTGCCGGTCGCACCACCGCCGCGGCGGCCGCGTCTCCCAGGAGCACGCAGGTGGAGCGGTCGCTCCAGTCCACGATCCTGGAGAGGGTCTCGGCGCCGACCACCAGGGCCGTCTCGATCCGGCCGGCGGCGACCTGTGCGTCGGCCACGGACATTCCGTAGAGCCACCCCGTGCAGGCGGCCAGGAGGTCGTACGCGACGGCCCGCTCCGCCCCGATCGCCTCCTGGACCCGGCAGGCCATGGCCGGGAAGGGGGCGTCGGGAGACGAGCTGGTGACGATCAGGAGGTCGACCTCGTCGGCGGTCACGCGCGCCGCCTCCAGGGCGCGCAGCGCGGCCACGGCCCCCAGCTGGTGGGAGGCCGTGCCCGCCTCGGCTACGTGGCGCCGCCGTATGCCGGTCCGCTCCACGATCCACTGCTCGGAGGTGTCCACGATCAGCTGGAGGTCCGCGTTGGTCAGGACCCGCTCGGGCACGCAGCTGCCCAGTCCGGCGATGGCCGAGCGCCGCCCCCGGGTCGGGAAGGCCCGCACCGCCTCCGCGGGCACGCTCCGGCGCACCGGTGCCCCTACCTGCCGTGTGAGGGACGGCGGGCGGCCCGGTCCGCCCCCGGGCGCCCGTCTTCCATCACGCTCCCACCTTGAGGGCGGCCATGGCGTCGATGGTCCGGCGTCCGGCCTCGGCCAGCCGGGCGCCCGCGTAGGCCACGCTGGGCGGGAAGAGGAGCGGCTCCTCGTAGATCCCCTGGAAGCGGTCCCGGTACCGCTGCCGGGCCTCTTCGGCGGTGCCGTGGACCGCGAAGGCGTCCAGCATGCGCTCGCTGACCGCGGCGGTGGCCGCTTTCATGTCGCGGCGCTTCCACGCCTCGCGGATGGTGGCCGCCTCGTCGCCGAACCCGTGGTGCTCCAAGATGGCGTCGAAGGTCCTCACGACGGCGTAGAAGGCGATCTGGGTGGCGGCGGCGGAGCGCGCCTCCTCCGCCGTCTCCGCGACCGAGCAGAGCACGTAGCCGGCGATGGGCATGTCGCCCACCTCCCGGCCCGACGAGCCCTCGGCGAGCGCCGGCCGGATGACGTCGCGCACGTACTCGGGGCTGAACATGGGGTGGCCGACGAGGCCGTCCGCCACCTTTCCCGCCGCCCGGGCCATGCGCCGGTTGACGGCCGCCAGGTAGATGGGGATGTGCTCGCGGACGGAGGGCAGCGCCTCCGCCACGGGCTGCAGGTCGACCCGGAAGAAGCGGCCCTGGTGGCGGACCGGGCCCTGGTCAAGGCGCAGCAGGCGCCGCAGCAGGGGGATCAGCTCCTCCGCCCGGGGGGCCAGGTGGGCGGGGTCCACCCCCAGCCACGCGGCGGCCTGGCCCGGGGTGCCCGTCCCCAGCCCCAGCACGAGGCGCCCGTGACTCAAAAGATCGAGGTCGCGGGCCTCGGCCGCCAGCACCACGGGCGAGCGGCCGAACGCGTAGAGGATGCCGCTCCCGATCCGGATGTGGGAAGTCGCGAGCGCCATCGCGGCCAGCGAGACGGCCCCCGAGCGGTCGTAGAACTCGGCCGTCCAGGCCGAGTCGAACCCCGCCGCCTCCGCGCGCGCCGCCAGCTCGGCGGCGGCGTGGACGTCCCCGCCCATCATCGTGAAGCCGCGGCGTTCACCCATCACTCGCCTCCTGCCGGCGCCGGCCGGCGTGCGGCGTCCTTGAAGGCCGTCAGCGCGTGCTCCAAGTCCCGCCGCCGCTCCTCGGGACTCTCGGCCGGAGACATGAACCAGAGATCGAGGCAGCCCAGCCCGGCGGCCGCGAAGCGATCCGCCAGCTCACCGGCGGCGGGGTCGGCCGCCACCCAGACCAGTGCTCGCGTCATGGCCTCGCTGACCTGTCCCGCCGCGCCCGCGCGGTCGCCGTCCCTCCAGAGGCGCCCGATGGCCGCCACCTCCTCTTGGAAGCCCTGGCCGGAGAGGAAGCGGGAGTAGAAGGGCAGGGTGGCGTAGAAGGCGATGAAGCGGTGCGCGAAGTCGGCCCCCGCCGTGCGGGAGGATCCCGTCACGGTGACGACCCGGGCCACGGTGTCCATCGGCCGGCCCGCGTGCCGGCTCACCTCGGGGACGACGCCGGGGCCGGCCATGAAGAGTAGGACCCCGTCCGCGAGCTCGCCCGCCAGCCTTAGCATGCGAGGGCCGAGCGCGGCCAGGTAGATGGGGACCGGTGCCTCGGGCGGCCTGTGCAGGCGGAAAGCTCCCGACCGCTCCCCGGCCAGCAGGGCGCGGACCTGGACCAGGGCCTCTTTGGTCCTCTCCACGGGCCGCGACCACTCGAGGCCCATCCAGCCGCTGACGACGGCCTCGGTGGAGACGCCCAGGCCCAGCGTGAAGCGCCCGGGCGCGAGGTCGGCCAGCGAGGCCGCGGACATGGCCAGAAGGCCGGCGGGACGCGTCAGCGCGGGCACGATGGAGGTCCCGAGGCGGAGGCGCGAGGTGGCCGGGGCCGCGGCGGCGAGGGGCGTGAAGGCGTCGAAGAAGTTGCGCTCGTAGCTCCAGGCCTCCTCGTAGCCGAGGGACTCGGCGCGCCGCGACACGCGCGCGATCTCGGACGCCGGCACGTCCTCGGGGGGCAGCGTTAATCCGAGTCGCAACTAAAGACCGCGTCTTGACAGGGGGGAGCGCATGCTGCCGTGTCATCGTCCCCCAGGGCGCACGACATATGCAAGCCGCTGCAAGCCGCGCGCGCGTCACCCGATGAGGGGCGCGTTATGTTTCCCGCATGGTCGAAGCCCGGCGGGCGCCCGGCCTGGAGCTCGTCGAGAGCCTGTTCCTGGGCGAGTTCGAAGCCGCGGCCCCCGCCATGGAGGAGTCCGACAGCATCCCGGAGGCGCTGTTGCGGGCGGTCGCGGAGATGGGGCTGCACGGCCTCTCCATCCCCCCGGAGCAGGGGGGCTTCGGCCTCTCGCTGGCGGAGCTGCAGCCCTACCTGGAGACGGCCGCCAGGGGCCCCGGCTGTGGGCGCATGCTCTTGCACCTCAGCAACGGCATCTGGCGTCCCGTGGCCAGGTACGGGGGCCCCGACCAAAGAGCCCTCGTCCCCGCCATCGCGGCGGGCGAGGCCACCGTCGCCTTCGCCCTCACCGAGCCCGTCGGGGGCACGGGCCGGGACATCCACTCCCGCGCCACCGTGGGCCGGGAGGGGTGGTCGCTGACCGGGAGCAAGCACCTGGTCACGTTCGGAGACCGGGCCGACTGGTTCCTCCTCACCGCCGCCAGCGACGGGCGCCGCGAGCCCGGCTCGCTGACCTCCTTCCTGCTCCCGCGCGCGACGCCGGGGCTCCGCGTCGAGCCCGATCAGCGCACCATGGGCCTGCACGGCACCGGCCACGCGCGCCTCTTCTACGAGGACCTCCGCGTCGACGACCGCCACCGGCTGGGGGAGGTCGGGCAGGGCCTCGAGGTGGCCCTCAGCTTCCTCGACTACAGCCGCATCTCTCTGGCCGCCTGCATGGTGGGCCTCGCCCGCCGTGCCCTCGACGAGTCGGTCGCCTTCGCGCGCCGCCGGGTCACGTTCGGTCGTCCCATCGCCGAGCGGGAGGCGGTGCGCGGGCACCTGGCCGACATGCACTCCGACGTGGAGGCCGCCCGCGCCCTCGTCAGGGGGGCGGCGGCCGCCTTCGACCGCGGTGACGCCGTGACCGTGGCGGCGGCCACCGCCAAGCTCTTCTGCCTCGAGATGGTGGGCCGGGTCACGGACCGGGCGCTGAGGGTGCACGGGGGCTTCGGTTACACCAAGGACGCCGCCATCGAGCGCATCTACCGGGACGCGCGCGGCTTCTGGTTCGAGGAGGGCACGGCCGAGGTCCAGCGCCTCGTGATCGCGCGCGGCCTCCTGGCGGCGGAGGCGTAGGGCACGGGCCGGATGCCCGTCGTCAGGGTCTCGCCGGGGCACGTGAGGCTTTCGAGCGCGCCCGTCCCCGAGCCGCCCCCCCTCTGGGGCCGGGTGCGGGTCCTCGCGTGCGGGCTCTGCGGCTCCGACGTCCGGCTGGCCCGGGGCATGGTGCTGCCCAAGGGCGTCCGCTACCCGGTGCGCCCGGGGCACGAGGTCGCGGGCGTCCTCGAGAAGGCGGCGGGAGGCGCGCCCGACGGCGCCGGAGAGGGTGACGTCGTGATCCTCCACCCCCTCTTCCCGTGCGGGCGCTGCGCGGCCTGCCTGGCCGGCGTGGAGCAGCGCTGCCGGGCGGCGCGGATCCTCGGGCTGCATGAGCCCGGGGGCATGGCGGAGCGCGTCGTCTGGCCGCTCTCCCGCATGGTCCCGGCGGGCGGGCTGCCGCCCCCCGAGGCGGCCGTCCTGGCCGACGCCGGGGCCACCGCCCACCACGCCCTCCGGCTGGCGGCGGTGCCGGCCGGCGGGCGCCTCTGCGTCATCGGGGCGGGAGGGGTGGGCGAGCACGTGATCCGGCTCGCGCGCGCGCTCGCCCCCGGCGTCACCGCCGCGGCCGTGGTGAGGAGCGAGGCCAGCTTCCGGCGCGTGCGCGCGCTCGGCGTCCACGTGGTGGCGGGGCTGGAGGGCGCCGCCGCGCGTCTTCTGGAGGCCGTGGGACGGTTCGACGCCGTCGTCGATTTCAGCGGTTCCGCGGACGCCGCATCCGAGGCCGTGCGGATTCTCGAGAGGGGCGGCCGCCTCGTCGTCGGCGCCACCGGGGACGAGCCCTTCCAGCTCGGCACCACCATCAGCGGGGTGGCGACGAGGGAGGTCCAGGTGCTGGGCTGCTACGTCTCGGCGCTGGCCGACCTGAGGGCGGTGGTCTCTCTGGCCGCCAGCGGCCGGCTCGACGTATCGGGCGTGGTCACAGACGCGCTGCCCCTGGCCCAGGCGCCGGCCGCGTTCGCGCGCCTCGAGCGCCGGGCGGACGGGCCGGCCCGGTTGGTGCTCCGGCCGTGAGGTCTTGATGCCGGGCCGCATGGCGGGCAAGGTGGTCCTCGTCACCGGGGCCGCCCGGGGCCAGGGCGCGGCGGAGGTCCGTCTCTTCGCCGCCGAGGGCGCCCGCGTCTTGGCCGCCGACGTGCTCGACGCCGAGACCGAGGCGGTGGCCGCCTCGGCGGGGGCGCGGAGCCTTCACCTCGACGTCAGCAGCGCCCCCGACTGGGCGGCGGCGGTGGCGAGCCTCCGCTCCAATGAGGGCCGCCTCGACGTCCTCGTCAACAACGCCGGCATCCCCGGCCCGCGCGACCTCGCGCGCACCTCCGAGGAGGAGTGGGATCGCGTGGTGGCGGTCAACCAGAAGGGCGCCTGGCTGGGCATGCGGGCCTGCGCGCCCGTGATCGAGAGCTCGGGCGGGGGGGCGATCGTGAACGTGGGGTCCATCTACGCCCTGGTGGGCACGAGGGCGGCCGCCGCCTACCACGCCAGCAAGGGCGCCCTGCGCGCCATGACCAGGCAGGCCGCCTTGGAGCTCGCCCCCAAGGGCATACGGGTCAACGCCGTGCACCCGGGCCTGATCGGGACCCCCATGCTGGCGCCCATGCCGGAGGAGGAGCTCCGCTCGATCCGGCGCTCGAAGACGAAATCAACCGCGCTTTTGAGCCCGCAGCCGCTG
>JBOHUY010000035.1:0-3435 GCA_050735015.1 Candidatus Dormibacterales bacterium
GATGAAGACCTCGACGTGGCCTCCGCAGGCGAGGCCGACCTCGAAGGCGACGTCGTCCGCCACCCCGAAGGGCACCAGCCGGGGCGTCCCCTCCGCCAGCGCTTCCTGGGCGGCCTCGAAGACGGCCCCCTCGATGCAGCCGTTGCTGACCGACCCCGCCATCAGGCCCGAGCGCGTGACCAGCATGCGCGAGCCCGGGGGCCGGGGGCTCGACCCCCACGTCTCCACCACCGTGGCGAGGGCGATCTCCTCGCCCGCGCCCGACCACTGCCGCAGCTCCGACATCACTTCACGCATGCACAGTCCTCCGCGGGGCCACCCGGTCCAGGTCCCCCAGCAGCCGGCCCAGCTCCTCCAGGGCCATGAGGCTGTGGCCGGGGATGAAGTAGTCGCAGTGGGGCAGCGCCGCCGCCATCCCCCGGGTCACAGGCTCATAGCCCTCCGATCCCAACAAGGGGTTGAGCCAGACCACCCGGTGGCAGAGGCGGTGCAGGTGCGCCATCTCCCGCCCCAGCAGCTCGGGCTCGCCCCGGTCCCACCCGTCGGAGATGACGACCATGACAGCCCCGTGTCCCAGCACCCGGCGGGCCCACCGGCGGTTGAACTCGTGCAGCGCCTGCCCGATGCGCGTCCCCCCGCTGAAGTCGCGGACGGCGCCCGCCACCGCGTCCAGGGCCTGGTCGACGTCCCGGCGCCGGACCGGCCTCGTGATGCGGGTCAGGCGCGTGGCGAAGACGAAGGTCTCCACGTCCTCGCGGCGCGCCACGGCGTGCGCGAACAAGAGCAGGAACCTCGAGTAGCTCTCCATCGACCCGCTGACGTCGCACATGAGCACCAGGGGGCGCCGCTTGAGACGGGGCCGGCGGTGCATGAGGAGGGCCAGCTCGCCCCCCGACCGGATGCCCCGGCGCGCCGTCCGGCGAAGGTCGACCACGCCCCTGGCCGCCGGGCGCAGCCGGCGCGTCCGCCTCGCCGCCACGTACCAGCGGGAGTCGTTGAGGAGCCTTCGCACCTGCTCGGCCTCGGCGTGCGTCAGGTGGGCGAAGTCGCGGCGGCGGAGCGACTCGCGGGCGCTGTAGCCGGAGCTCTCGAGGGGGTCGCCCTTCTCCTCCTCCTGGCCCTGGGGAAGGCCCAGGCCCAGCCGGTCACGCCACTCGCGGGCGCGCTCGGGGGGCAGGGGGAGCGTATGGGGCCGGGAGGCCCGCCCTCCGCCGGCCCCGCCCGGGGACCTCCAGAAGAGGTCGAAGGCGGCGTCGAACACGGGCAGGTCCTCGTGGCGGGCGACCAGCGTCGATCGCAGCGCGGCCCTGAAGTCCGCGGGGTCGGTCACGTCCACCTCGGCGACGGCGCGCGTGGCGCCCACCAGCCGGCCGGGCCCGGCCTCCAGGCCGGCGTCCCGGAGAAGGCGGGCGAAGCCGGTCAGGGCGGTCACGACGCCGGGCTGCGCCAAGGCGGCTCAGGCCCTCTGCGCCCGCCGAGTCAGCTCGGGCACCGCCTCCCGGGCCCGCTCCAGGTCCTCCTGGTACTTGAGGGCCGAGCCCAAGGTCGCCTCCACCGACCCCTCGTCGACCGAGGTCGCACCCATGGCGGCCAGGGCGTGCGCCCAGTCGATGGTCCCGGCCACGCCGGGCAGCTTGTAGAGGTCCATCTGGCGCAGCGCCTGGACCATGGCCGCGACCTGGGCGGCGATGGCCGCCGAGGCCTCGGGAGCCCGCGCCCGCACGATCCGGGTCTCCTTCTCCAGGTCCGGGTACTCGATCCAGTGGTAGAGGCAGCGCCGCTTGAGGGCGTCGTGCACCTCGCGGGTGCGGTTGGAGGTGATGATGGTGAGGGGGCGCCGCCGGGCGGTGATCGTGCCCAGTTCCGGGATGCTGATCTGGAAGTAGCTGAGCAGCTCCAGGAGGAAGGCCTCGAACTCCTCGTCGGAGCGGTCGATCTCGTCGATGAGCAGGACGGGGGGGCGGGGGTCCTCGTTGTCGATGGCGTCGAGAAGGGGGCGGCGGAGGAGGAACTCGGGCCCGAAGATCTCGGTCTCCGCACGGCCGAGGTCGGTGCCCTCGCCCAGCAGGCGGATGTGCAGCAGCTGGCGGGGGTAGTTCCACTCGTAGGCGGCGTGGGCGAGGTCGATCCCCTCGTAGCACTGGAGACGGATGAGGCGGGCGCCGAGGATCTCCGCCATGACCTTGGCCGCCTCCGTCTTGCCCACGCCCGCCTCGCCCTCGACGAAAAGCGGCCGGCCCAGGCGCACGGCCAGGAAGATGGCGGTGGCGAGGCCCCGGTCACCGATGTAGCGGTGCTCTCCCAGCCTCGCCAACACGTCATCGATGCCGTCTACCTCATGGGCTGCCGTCACAGCTTTCAAGCCTAAGACGACGTCGCCTGCTCGATGGCCCTCCTGGTCAGGACCCGTGCCAGGTGCTTTTTGTACTCGGGGCTGGCGCGGAGGTCGCCGCTCGGGTTGAGGCCCTCGCTGGCCAGCTCGGCGGCCTTGGCAGGCGTGGCACCCTCGGCCAGCGCCTTCTCCACGGCCCTCGCCCGGACGGGGGTGGGCCCCACGTTGGTGAGCCCTATGCGCCAGCCCTCCGGGGTCTTTTGGGCGGCCGCGCCCACAATCGCCCAGTCGAACATCCGCCGCCGGAACTTGATGTAGGCGTGAGGGCCGGGGGCGGCCGGGAAGACGACCTCGGTGATGACCTCGTCGGGCTCGAGCGGCGTCGTCATGAGATCCTGGAAGAAGCCGGCGGCGGCGTGGGTCCGCCGGTTGGTGACGATCTCCGCGTCCAGGGCCAGGGCCAAAGTGCAGTAGTCGCCCGCCGTGTCGGCGTGGGCGACGACCCCTCCGATGGTGCCCATGTTGCGGACCTGGTTGTCGCCCACCTCTCCCGCGATCTCGGCCAGGAGCGGGAGGGCATCGCGCACGACCTCGCTGCGGTTGATCTCGACGTGCCGGGTGAGAGCGCCGACCCTGAGGCGGCCGTCCTCCCGGCGCGCGTAGCTCAGCTCCTTGATGGGGTTGATGTCCACCAGCGCGGCCGGCTGGGCCAGCCGCAGCCTCATGAGCGGGATGAGGCTGTGGCCGCCGGCCAGGACCTTGGCCTCCTCGCCGAACCTGCGCAGCATCTCGGAGGCCTCGTCGACCGACGTCGCCCTCTCGTACTCGAATGCGGCTGGGATCATGACTTGCGGGCCTCCGAGAGGATCTTCCAGAGCCGGTCCGGGCTGGCCGGCATGTCCACGTGCCGGACGCCGAGCGGCCAGAGCGCGTCGCAGACGGCGTTGATGACGGCGGCCGTGGCGGCGATGGTCCCCGCCTCCCCGATGCCCTTGGTGCCGAGCTCGTTGGCGGTGCTGGGCGTGACCGTGCGGTCGGTCACGAAGTCGGGGATCTCCGCCGCCGTCGGGACCAGGTAGTCGAGCAGCGAGCCCGTCTTCAGC
>JBOHUY010000036.1:0-14472 GCA_050735015.1 Candidatus Dormibacterales bacterium
GGCCGCCCCCGGGCGGCCGTCGGCTTGAAAAGTGAATATCAAGGTCGTGCTCGAATACGACGGCGCCGGATTCGCGGGCTGGCAGCAGCAGCCCCGACGCCGGACCGTGGAGGGTGAGCTGAGGCGCGCGCTGCGCGAGCTGACCGGCCAGGACCTCAAGGTCCACGCCGCCGGCCGCACGGACGCCGGCGCCCACGCTCTGGGCCAGGTGGTGAACTTCCAGCTCGAGGAAGGAATCCCGGCCGGTAGGCTGGCGGCGGCGCTCAACGCGCGGCTGCCCGAGGACGTGAGCGCGCTCACCGCCGAGCCCGTCCCCGCGCTCTTCCACGCCCGCTACTCGGCCCGGTGGCGCCGGTACCGATACAGGTACCTGGACCGCCCGGCCCGGTCCGCGCTCGAGAGGGGCCGCTGCTGGCGGGTGGGGCCCCTCGACGAGTGCGCCATGGCCGAGGCGGCGCGGCGGCTCCCGGGCCGGCACGACTGGACCAGCTTCTGCTCCCGCGCCGAGCCGTCGGCGGGCAGGGTGCGCGAGATGCACCACGCCTCCGTCAGGAGGCGGGGCCAGGTGGTGGAGCTGGAGCTGGTGGGGGAGGGGTTCCTCCGGGGCCTCGTGAGGGGCGTGGCGGGCGCTCTGGCCGAGGTCGGCCGGGGACGGCGCGAGCCGGCCTGGGTGGGCAGCGTGCTGGCGGCCAGGGACCGGGCTCTGGCCGCAAGGACGGCGCCCGCGGGCGGGCTGACCCTGGTGGAGGTCGGCTACGGGTCGTGGCCGGGGGGCCGCGGCCGGATGGTGGAGACGGCAGATGAGTTATAAGGAATCGCGGTGAAGCAGAAGACCTGGACGGCCAGGAAAGAGGACCTGGTGCCGGAGTGGTACCTGGTGGACGCCACCGGCGTCCCCCTGGGCAGGCTGGCCAGCAACGTGGCCAAGATCCTGAAGGGCAAGCACAAGCCCACCTACACGCCGCACCTCAACACGGGCGACCACGTGATCGTGGTCAACGCGGCCCGGGTGCTGGTGACAGGCGGGAAGATGGACGGCAAGGTCTACACGCGCTATTCGGGATACCCGAGCGGGCTCCGGCGCACGACGCTGCGCATGGCCCAGCAGCGCGACCCCGCCTTCCCGATCGAGAACGCGGTGCGGGGCATGCTGCAGGGCAACAGCCTGGGCGCCGACATGCTGAAGCGCCTGCGCGTCTACGCCGGCGGTGAGCACGGGCACGCGGCCCAGAAGCCCCGGGCCATCAGGTTCAACCAAAGAGGGGACATCGAGGTTGGCTGAGAACGACTTCAGAAGCGCCGTCGGCCGCCGCAAGGAGGCCGTCGCGCGCGTGCGCATCACGCCGGGCGGGGAGGGCAGGGTCCTCATCAACGAGCGCCCCGCCCTCGCCTATCTCGGCCGCCGCTCCCTGGAGCAGGTCGTCATGCAGCCCCTTCGGGTGACCGATTCCCTTCGCCGCTTCGACGTCAGCGCCAAGGTCGAGGGGGGCGGCATGGCGGGCCAGGCGGGGGCCGTGGCCCACGGGCTCGCGCGTGCCCTTTGCGAGTTCAGCCAGGACCTTCGCCCGGTCCTCAAGAAGGCCGGCCTTCTGACCCGCGACCCGCGCATGAAGGAGCGCAAGAAGTACGGGCTCAAGCGGGCCCGCAAAGCGCCGCAGTACACCAAGCGCTGACCGGCCGTCGCCCGCCCTGGCCGTGGCCCAGGCCCCGCCGGCCCGCCCGGCGCGGCCCCGAGCTATAGTGACAGCACCCGCCAGGGCCGCCTTTCAGGGCGGATATAAGATTGGGCTTTGAACACGTCTTTGGCGGTCCCCGAATCCGCCGGCATCGATCGGAGGTCCTCGCGGCGCGGGTCCGTGAGCCCGCCGTGAGCTCGGTCCCAGGCGGCGCCCGGTGAACGGCTTCCAGATCGCCAACCAGGCCTGGGGCATCCTCCAGAACGTGGGCTGGGTGTAGATCCTCGACGTGGCCGTCGTGGCCGTCATCATCTACCAGGTCCTGAAGCTCTTCCGGGGCACCCGGGCCATCCAGCTCCTCGCCGGGGTGGTGGTCCTGACCGTCGTGGGGCTGGTCTCGGTCGCGCTCCACCTCCTCCTCCTGAGCTGGCTCTTCGTCAACGCCGCCCCCTTCGTGGTGATCGCGGTCATCGTCCTCTTCCAGCCCGAGATGAGGCGCGCGCTGGACCAGATGGGGCGGCTCGGCCACCTGAGCCGGCCCCTCTCCGCCTTCAACGCGGGCGTCCTCAACAAGTCCATGCTGGAGGCGGTGCGGGCGGCGGAGCGGCTCAGCGCCCGGCGGACGGGCGCCCTCATCGCCTTCGAGCGCGACGTCGGCCTGGAGGACTACGCGGCCACGGGCGTGCGCATCAACGGCGAGCTCTCGGCCGAGTTCCTGCAGCAGATCTTCTACCCCAACTCCCCGCTCCACGACGGGGCCGTCATCATCAGGGGCAGCCGGGTGCTGGCCGCGGGGTGCCTGCTCCCACTGCCCGAGGACGGCACCATCCGCGAGCGCCTGGGCACGCGCCACCGGGCCGCCATCGGGCTCTCGCTGGCCTCCGACGCCATGGTCCTGGTCGTCTCCGAGGAGACCGGCGGCATCTCCGTGGTCGAGAACGGGAAGATCCTCCGCAACCTCGACGCCGACACGCTGCGCACGCGGCTGGCGGGGGCGGGGAGCCACGTCAAGGCAAACGGGGGCCGGCCCCTTTTGAGCTGGCTCAAGTAGGCGCGCCATGGGCTGGGTGACCAACAACTGGCGCCTCAAGGTGGCCTCGCTGGTGCTCTGCCTCGCCCTCCTGGGCGCGGTAGCCTTCTCCCAGAACCCGATCACGTTCCGCACCCTCCAGGCCAGCGTCGACCCCACCCCCCTGCCGGCCGGGATCAGCATCCTCAACTGGAGCCCGACCGTGCCCGTGCCGGTTTCGGGGCTGCGGGCCGACGTGGCCGACGCCAACGGGAACAACGTCGTCGCCCGCATGGACCTCTCCAAGCTCCACCACACGCCCGGGACGCCCCCCGCCACGGAGACGGTGACGGTCGTGCCCCAGGTCCTGGCCTCGGGCGTGACCGCCCGCGTCAGCCAGTTCCAGGTCCCGCTCCTGGTCGACAGCACGGACACCAACGTCCCCCTCAGCGTCAGCGTGCGCCTGCCCCACCTGGCCACGGGGTGGATCATCCAGAGCAAGTCCGCTCAGTGCGGGAACTCCCAGAACTCGTGCACCGTCAAGGTCAGCGGGCCGGAGAGCATGGTCAGCGGCCTCAGCGCCTACGTGGAGCTGCCCGAGACCATCTCCGGCGAGGGCGCCGGCCGGACGGCCGACATCCTCTTCGAGCAGGGGGGGAGGCAGGTCAAGCTGGTCGGCCAGCCCACGCTGCCCCGGGCCACGGTCAGCCCCACCACGGCCCAGGTCAGCTGGAGGACGACCCAGCCCGTCGAGTACGCGCAGGCCGTGCTCGTGGACAGCCAGCCGAGCGGGGGGCCCGCGCCCGGCTACCGCGTCTGGAACGTGACCCTCGACCCTCTCACCATCACCGTCTCCGGACCGCCCTCGGCCATCCAGCAGGTGAGCACGATCCTGCTACCCGCCGTCGACCTCTCGGGGGTGACCTCCAACGTGAGCCAGATCGTGGCCATCCCGGTGCCCAAGGGACTCACGGCTTCGGTCAAGTTCGTGCGGGTGACCTACCTGATCAAACCCAACCCCAACATCAAGCCCAGCCCACCGCCCTCTCCCACGCCCTCCCCCTCCTCCAGTCCCTGATAGCGCGGCTGCCACATTTCATCCCGCGCCGCGGGAGGCATAGGCGCCCACCGGCCTAGAATCCGGGTGTAACCGGCACGGTGGCGCGCCCGTTCAACGCTCCGGCGCCGGACCGGTTTTCTCGAGGAGAAGAGCCCCATGTGCGGGATCATCGGGTACCTCGGCTCGCAAGAGGCGACGCCGATCCTGACCGACAGCCTCAAGCGGCTCGAGTACCGCGGCTACGACTCGGCCGGCATCGCCGTCCTGGAGGCCCAGGGCAGCCGCTCGACGGTGACCAAGAGCGAGGCCAAGGTCGACACCCTCATCGAGAAGCTGCGCGACTCCAGCCCCAAAGGGCGCGTCGGCATCGGCCACACGAGGTGGGCCACGCACGGCCGCCCGACGGTGGTCAACGCCCACCCCCACACGGACTGCCGGGGCAGGATCCTGGTCGTCCACAACGGCATCATCGAGAACTTCCAGGAGCTCAAGGCCGAGCTCCAGGCGGCCGGCCACGAGTTCCCCAGCGAGACCGACACCGAGGTCGTGCCCCACCTCGTCGAGCACTACTACACGGGCCCCTCGGGGGGGGACTTCCTGGGGGCGGTGCGGGCCGCGCTGCGGCGCCTCAAGGGCGCCTACGCCCTGGCCATGTTCTCCCTCGACGACCCCGAGCTGCTGGTCGGCGCCCGCTTCAACGCCCCCCTGGTCGTGGGCATGGGGGAGGAGGAGTGGTTCATCGCCTCCGACATCACGGCCATCATCCCCTACACCAAGAAGGTGCTCACGCTCGGCGAGGGCGAGATGGTGGCCATCACGCCGCTCGGCCCGGAGGTCTCGACCCTGGACGGCGTGGCGGTGGAGCCCAAGATCATCCACGTGGACTGGGACGTGAGCCAGGCCCAGCGCGGCGGCTACGCGCACTTCATGCTGAAGGAGATCAACGAGTCCTCGGAGGCGGCCGCCAACGCCCTCCGGGGCAGGCTGGCCGACAGCGGGGCGGTCCGCTTCAACGAGTTCCCAGCCGGGGCCGAGCGGCTGGCCGAGATCGACTCCGTCCGCCTCCTGGGCATGGGCACCTCACTGCACGCGGCCATGGTCGGCGAGCACGTGATCGAGGATTGGGCGGGGATCCCGGCCCGGGCCGAGGACGCCTCCGAGTTCCGCTACCGGCGGCCGCCGGTGGGCCACGGCACCCTTGCCGTCGTCATCACCCAGTCCGGCGAGACCGCGGACAGCCTGGTCGGGCTGCACCAGGCCAAGGAGCAGGGTGCGCTGACCCTGGCCGTCACCAACGTCGTCGCCAGCTCCGCGGCCAGGGACGCCGACGGTGTCATCTACCTCAATTCGGGTCCCGAGATCAGCGTCGCCTCCACCAAGACGTTCGTGGCCCACCTCGTCAGCCAGTACCTGCTGGCCATGCGCCTGGCCGCCGTCCGGCGGCGCATGCCGCCCGAGCGCCGGGACGACCTCGTGCGGGGCTTGCGGGCGCTACCCGAGGCCATCCGCGGCATCGTCAAGCGGTCGGAGGAGCTGAAGGGACTGGCCGGCCGCTACAGCCGGTATCGGAACTTCATGTTCATAGGCCGGGGCATCAACCACCCGGTCGCCCGGGAGGGCGCCCTCAAGCTCAAGGAGATCTCCTACCTGCACGCGGAGGGCACCTCGGGCGGGGAGCTCAAGCACGGCCCCATCGCGCTCCTCGACGAGAGCTTCCCCGTGGTGGCCATCTGCACCGAGGGCCCCACACACGACAAGATGGTCTCCAACGTGCACGAGGTGGCGGCCCGAGACGCGCCCGTGCTGGCACTGGTGACCGAAGGGGACGGCTCGCTCGACTCGGTCGCCACCGACGTCCTGCGCATCCCTGCCGGCGACGAGGCCATGGTGGCCGTCCTGAACGCCGTCGCCCTCCAGCTCTTCGCCTACCACGTCGCTGTGCACCTTGGGCGCGAGGTCGACCAGCCCCGCAACCTGGCCAAGTCGGTCACCGTCGAGTAGGGCCGGCGCCGCCTCCGCGCCTTTGGACGCAGGACGGTGCTCAGAGCGCCCAGGACCCCGAGCCGTCCCGGGCCGTGCCCGAGCGACTGATCCTGGAGGGACCGCCCAGCGAGGAGGTCGGCCTGCAGCCTTCGCGCCGCCCGAGGTGATGCCGGAAGCGAGGGTGCGACCGTGAGCATGGTCGAGATCTTCATCTGGATCGTGCTGCCGTGCGCCGCCATGGTCCTCTTCGTGGCCGCCACATCTGGCGCCACCGGCACGCCGTAGCGGATCAAGCCGCGCTCGACTGCTGCGCCGCCCGGCGTGGTAATCTACGATGATCATCGTGAAAAAAGTGGCTCTGGTGCCCGAGCTCCACCTCCGCATGCCAGACGAGCTGCTCGCCTGCGAGGCCTGGAAGCAGTTGCGCAGCGTCTACGACCCCGAGCTAGGCATCAACGTGGTCGACCTCGGGCTCGTCTACCGGCTGGAGGTCCAAGAAGGGGAGGTCGAGGTCGAGATGAGCCTGACCACCCCCGGATGCCCGATGAGCGACAGCATGCCGGAGGCGGTGGAGCGCTCGCTCCAGCTCATCCCCGGCGTGTCGCGGGTGGCCGTTGACCTCGTCTGGGAGCCCCGCTGGGGCCCGGAGATGATGTCCGACCGTGCCAGAAGCGAGCTCGGATGGCTCTGAGAGGAGGTTTGTTGAGATGGAAGTGAGGCCGACGGCGCCGGGTAAGGAGGACGCCGACGACGCGAGCGCCGCGGAGCACTCCCTGGTCAGCCGGGCGGTCGACCTGGCGGAGTTCTCCAAGGACGGATTCGGCCGCCAGACCCTGGTCGACACGGGTTCCATTCGGGCGGTGATCGCCGCTCTCGAGGAAGGGCAGGAGATCCCCCCTCACGCCCCTCCTCTCGACGTCGTGATGACCATCGTCGACGGCACCGGCGAGGTGATGGCCGGCAACAGCGTGTGGCAGGTTCGGGCAGGTGACGTGGTGGTCGTCGCCGCCGGGCAGACCCGAGGACTGCGCGCGGTGGGCGGTCGCCTCGTGGCGGTGAACGTTGTGAGCCCCCCGCCCCGTCCTGGCGACCACGCGGCCCCGGGGAGGCCCTGGCCCCCCCGGGAGAAGGCGCCCGATCTCGCACCGCTCATCCTCGAGGAGCACGGGCAGCTCTTCCTCCATTTGGATCACCTGGCGCGGCTGGCGTCGAAGTCGGGAAGCCTGCCCGACGGCGAGCTGAGGGCGCGGCTCGGGGAGATCCTCCGGTTCCTACGTGAGGACCTGATGCCGCACGCGTCAGAGGAGGAGCGCTCCGTCTATCCGGCCGCCGAGAAGATCCTCCGCGCCGTGGGCGGCGTGACGCGAACGATGGAGATCGACCACCGCTTCATCGGCGAGATGGTGGACGGGCTCGAGGGTGCCAGCCGGCGGCCGCTCGGCGCGGAGGAACGCGAGCATGTCAGGCGCCTGCTGTACGGCCTCGAGGCCATGCTCAGAGTCCACTTCACGAAGGAGAACGAGGCCTACGTGCCGTTCCTCGACCGCCTCTCGGCGCCGGAGCGGCGTGAGCTCCACGCCCGGCTCACCGGCGGGGAGCACGGCGGCCACCACCACCACGAGGAGGGCCCGTGATGGCCTACGTGATCACGCAGCCTTGCATCGGGGTCAAGGACGCCTCCTGCGTCGAGGTCTGTCCGGTCGACTGCATCAAGACCGATGACCGTGCCGACATGTACTACATCGACCCGGACGAATGCATCGACTGCGGCGCCTGCGTCGACCCCTGTCCCGTGGACGCCATCTACCCGGAGGACGAGGTGCCGGCAGAGTGGCAGCAGTTCATAAAGGTCAACGCCGACTACTTCAATGAGGAGAAGGTGTAGAGATGGCCGAGCTCTCGTTCCGGAGCACGTGGAGCTGGCCCGGTGTCGGGCTGGGCAGCGAGCAGGTCGCAAGTGGGCGGCGAGCAGTTCCGGTCACGCCTCCGCCTCCCAACTAGGGCCGGCGGGCACGCCTGAGCTGCTCCCGCGGCTGGTCCGGATCATGGATCGCGCACTCCGCGCGCTGGGCGACCAGGGTGAGCGAGACGCCGCCTGCAGGATGGCGGCCGAGGCGTGGGCATGCAGCCGGAGGCGAGGCGCCTCAACGGCACCCTGCACTACCTGACGCGGAGGCCCTCCGCGGGGCCCGCGATGGAGCGTGAGCGGCTGGAGTCGCTTCCCGTCCACTCGGTGCCTGCCCAGGCGGCGAGCAGGCGGGACAGCGCCCTCCGCGTCGTCGGCCTGGTCGCGCGCGCGCTGACCCTCGCCAGCGCCGACCTCGCGCACCTGCCGCGCCAGGAGGTCCAGGCCGATTTCAGCTGCGAGGAGGGCTGGACGGTGCAGGGGCTGCGCTGGCGCGGGGTCCGGCTCCCGGACGTGATCGCCATGGCCGGCCCGCTGGCGCGTGCCGCGCATGTCCGCGTCGCGGCAGGCGGCTATGCGGTTCCCATGTCGCTGGCCGACGGCCGCGGGGCGCTGCTCTGCGACGAGCTCGAGGGAAAGCCGCTGGAAGAGCGACACGGCGGTCCCTGGCGGATGCTCTGGAATGGCCGCGAGTGCTTCACAAGTGTCAGGTGGGTTGGGCGGCTCGAGCTTGCCTCCGATCCTGATCAGGAAGGGCCGGCCGCGATGATCTCTCTGGACCGTTCGCGAAGGCGGCGCAGCGCGGGTCCCAGGAACCGCAGACGGGGCAGTAGCAGATCTGGCCCCATTCGTTCCAGTAGCGGGCTAGCGCCGCACTGACCACGCGCTCCCCGCAGCGGGGGCAAACGAATTCGCCGCTGACCGCTTCAGCATCAGGCAGTTGCCGCGGCTCGACGGTCACCCCGACGCCTCCTGTGCACCGGTGACGAGGTCCGCAGTCGAGATCACAATCGCAGGACTCCATCCCCGGGGCGGCGGCCGGAGCGCCACCATCATGCCGTCCCCGGGATCCACCTCCGCTACCAGGGGTGTCTCCTCCGTGCTTCGGCGGGCGGCTGCTGCGGCTGCGCTCTCCAACTCCCAAAGCCGCGCCGGTATGAGGCAACTTCGGAGCCCGTTCCAAACCCTCTCTTGCAGTTCGGCCTCGTCCTCGACGAGCTCTTGGAGCCGGAGGAGTGCCTCCTGAAGCTGAGGGCGGAGAAAGGGGGCCGGATGTCGCTCATAGGCGTCGGCCAGGAGGTTCAGCCGCTCGGTCAAGCTGCGGATCTGGGCATGTCGCGGCCCGCCGGCCTCGATGAGGTCATGGCCGAGCACCTTCTCGGCCTCTGGGTAGAGCACCTCCTCTCCGGCCACGAGCCGGGGGAGACTTTCGCCCACCACGCGCCGAAGCGTCGAGCGAGCGCGCTGCAGGAGCCGGTCCGGGTGCCGGCCGGCTCCGCCATCGCGTGGTCTACCCGAATGCTGGGCGTGGTCGATCGCAGGCAGGATCCGCTTCGGCGAGCTCATGTCGTTTCCTCGACGGCGCCGGCGGCCGTGGCCGGCCGCTCCTCGTCGAGCGCCCGCTTGACCTCGGGGTAGTTCTCGCTCATGCAGCAGGGGCAGGACCTGTACCAGGCTCGGAACCCCTCGTCGATCGGCTGGGCCCCCTCCCGTTCGCCGCTCTTCTGGATCATCTCTGCGCCTCCTGAAAGCTTGTCCACCTATATTTACCACAATCATCATATAAATCGGCGGGTTCCGCCGGAAACCCCCCATTGGACATCGGTCACCTACGATCGCGGCATGATCCGCACCCGGTTTGGTCGGGGTCTCGAACGGCTGCACCCCGGCTCGTTCGCCTTCGTGATGGCCACCGGGATCGTCTCGACAGCCGAGCTGATGCTGGGTCGAACCGCCCTCTCGCTCTTCTTCCTGGTCGTCGCCGCGATCGGTTATGCGGTGCTCTGGCTGCTCTACGGGGCTCGGCTCTGGTTCTTTCCGGCCGAGGTCTGGCAGGACACCGGCAGACCCAGTCGGGCGTTCGGATTCTTCACGGTCGTGGCCGGCTCGAACGTGCTCGGCGTTCGGCTGGCCCTCGCCGGCAACATAGGTGTCGCCGAGGGTCTCGCCATCGTCGGAGCCGGAACCTGGGTGCTGCTCGCGTATGGCGTCCTCGCCCGCCTCGTCTTTGCGGGGGCCAAGCCTCGCGCCGCCGCCAGCATCAACGGCACCTGGCTGATCTGGGTTGTCGCCACCCAATCGGTCTCGGTGTCGGTTTCCGTGGTCGGCGGGGCAATGGGGGTCCCGCCCGAGGCCGCCGCTCTCACGGCCACCTCGTTCTGGGCCTTCGGCGCCGTGCTCTACGTGATCCTGATGGCGATCATCCTGGCCCGGCTGATACTGCTGGAGCTGAACCCGATCCAGGCGTCACCGCCCTACTGGATCAGCATGGGCGCGACGGCGATCACCGTCGTGGCGGGAGCGCATCTGCTCGAACTGCCGCACCAGTTGCCGACGATCCTCGCCACCCGGCCCGTCATCCAGGGCGTCACGTTCCTGCTCTGGGCGTTCGGGAGCTGGTGGATCCCGTTCCTGGTCATTCCTCACCATCTGGCACTACCGCTCACAGGCGGCGCGCATCTACGAGCCGACGCTCTGGAGCATGGTCTTCCCGCTCGGCATGTACGCTGTCGCGACCGCCTCCTTTGGCAAGGCCGCCGGCGTTCCGCTGCTGTCCACGGTCGCTGGGGCGGAGGCGTGGCTGGCGCTGGTCGCCTGGTTCGGCGTCGCCGGGGGAATGGTGATCTCCTGGTTGAGGCCGCCCGCGGAAGAAGCCCCCGCGGGTCAGAACTGAGGCGCTACCTCGAGGAGATCTCTGCCGGCCTGCGCTGGCTCCGGCGACCGGGGGCTCTTCCGTGGCTCGACCGGCGCAGGTGGGCGACGCAGAGCGTGGGCTGGACGAACGGTTCCAGCCTCGTGGCTTCCAGGGGCGCCCCCATCTCGGCGAGGGCGCCCTTGAGCATGCCGATGTGGACTGCGCAGGCCACCTGCTGATTCGCCTCCGCCACCTCTCGGAAGGGGCAGTGGTGGAGGAGCACTCGGCGACCCTGCGGATCCTCAACGGCCTCGGGCATGAAGCCCAGCTCCGAGAAGAGCTCGACGACGCGTTCGGTCGCCTCCTCCGCACTCATGTTCGTGAAAGACGGTGGCCTCTCGGCCCGGTAGCCTCCCCAGGCTTGGCCCGCGTCCTCGGCAACCGCCGCGGGATGTTCGAGGGTGGCGACATAGGTGGCCAGGATCTGCGCGAGCAGTCGGTAGCCTCCCTTGGCGGCCGCCTCGGATTCCTCGTTCGCCTGGTAGAGGAGGCGGGGCCTCCCTCGAGCTCCGGCCGGCGCGTTCACCGTGCGAACCAGACCGGCTTCGATGAGCTGGTCGGCATGCGAACGGATGGTGTTCGGATGCAGTCCAACGAGGCGCCCCAGCTCCCGGGAATCCAGGGACCCGCGGACCCTCAGCTCTTCGAGTATCCGCATCCGGCTGATCTCGCCGAGTGCCCGGTGGGTCAGCACCGAGGGATCAGAGGACATTGGTGCTATTGTACGATGCAGATCGTGAAAATTACCGGATCCCCTGTGCCGTGACCACCATCAAGCCCAAGCGGTCTCCGGATCCTGATCTGCCGGGTCGCTACCTGGCAACGGGTATCGCCTGGTTCCTGCTCTTCGCGGCGGGCGTGCCGCTGCTCGCTCCGGAGCTGCTGCGGACCAACGACGATCCAAAGGTCTTCGGGCTCACCCACGTCGCCGTGCTCGGCTGGATCACGATGACGATGTTCGGCGCCCTCTACCAGCTCTTCCCAGTCGCGCTGCAGGGCAGCGTCCGCTCGCCGCGCCTGGGTAGGTGGAACTACTGGGTGCTGGCTGCTGGCATCGCCGGCTTCGTGCCCAGCTTCTACCTGAACTGGACGCCGGGGGTGGCGCTCTTCGGCTCGCTCACGGTCGGGGGGATCCTCCATTTCGCGTCGCAGATGCTGAGCAGCTTCCGTTCCGTCACGGCCTGGCATCCGATGGCGCACTACGTGCTGGCCGCGCTCGTGTGGCTGGTGGTGACCGTCTGCTTCGGGTTCGTTTATGCGCTGAACTGGCATTTCGGCTGGTTCCAGGTCAGCGATCACATGCTTGCCGCGCACGTGCAACTCGGTCTGGCCGGATGGCTTGGGCTGACGCTGATGGGAGTCTCGTACAAGCTGACCGAGCTCTTCACGCTCGCCCATCGAGCCGACCGCCGGCTCACCTATGCGAACCTCGGCCTGTGGAACCTGGGTCTGGCCGGATTGGTCCTGAGTCTCATCTTCGTTCCGGGCAGTGCCCTCGTGATCACGTTCGCGGCCATCCTGGCTCTCTCAGCTCTCCTTCACGTGCTCGACCTGGCGCTGCTGCTCCGGACGCGACGGCGCCGCAGGCTCTCGGTCGACCAGTGGCACACCTTTGCGTCACTGGGTTCGTTGCTGGTGGCGGCCGCGCTCGGGGTCGCACTCGCCGCCGGGCATCTGCCGGGCCGGAACTGGGTGGTTGCGTACGGCTATGCGGCGATCGTGGGCTGGTTCGGATTCGCCATCACGGGCAAGTCGTACAAGATCCTGCCGTTCCTGAGTTGGCTGCACCGGTTCAGCGGTGCGGCCGGTGAGCAGCCAGTTCCGCTGCTGCGGGATCTGGTCGACGAGCGGTTTGCCTGGGCCTCTTTCGCGCTCCTGCTGGGCGGCTTCGCAGGCGTGCTTGTGGGAATGATCCTCGGCCTGGAGGTCGTGGTCCGTGATGCCGGAATCGCATACGCGGTCGGCGCCTTCCTGTTCGCCCGCAACCTCGCTCGCCTTGCTGTTCCCCTCGCGCTTGCACGCAGGAGTGCGTTGCTGCGGCCGGAGTCGGTGAGCTGATGGCGGTGCTGGATGTGCGGCCGATGATGGCGGAGGGGAATGAGCCGTTCGGCGCGATCATGGAGGTGGTCGCCGGACTGCGCCCGGCGGAGGAGTTAGAGCTTCTTGCGCCGCTCGACCCTATTCCCTTGTACCAGGTGCTGGCTGCGCGTGGCTTCGCGCACGAGACCCAGCCGCTCGGCGGCGGCGACTACCGCGTGATCTTTCGGCGAGAGGAACCGAGACAGCCGACGCCGTAGCCCAGCCGATTGGTCTCCCGATTCGGCAGGCGGCTTCGACTTGGGCGGCGCGGTCCGGCAGATCGGACGCCGCGGATGTCCGGCTCGAGGAGATCGACGAAGGTGCGTGCGTCGAGGAACCGAGCCTCCTCCCCTGGTGGCACAAGTCTCGGAGCTGATCGCCGCGAACAGGGGTCGCAGCCGGTCAGAAATCCTCTCCCGCGCCCTGAGGGCGAAGGGCGCCCTGCTAATCTCGAGCCCGTGCGGCGCATCGGCGTGGACGCGGTCGGGGTGGAGAGGATGGCCCGGGCGCTGGAGCGCTCGGGGGCCGGCTTCCTGGCCCGCGCCTACACGACCGCCGAGATCGGCTACTGCGCGGGCCGGGCGGAGAGCCTGGCCGGCAGGTGGGCGGCCAAGGAAGCCGTCATCAAGTGCTTCGAGGGCACACCCATCTGCTTTCCCAGGCGGCGCATCGAGGTCCTGCCGGGGCCCGGGGGAGGCCCCCGGGTCAGCCTCCTGGGCGGGGAGGCCCGGGGGGCCAGCGTCGAGGACAGCATCACGCACCACAGCGGGCTGGCGGTGGCGGCGGCCCTGCTGGAGATGCCGGGACCCGAGCTGCCCGCGGCGGCGTCGGCGGGCCCCATGCCGTCGGCCCCCGACGCCGTCGTCATGCCGGCTCGCCCGGCGGGCGGGCACAAGGGCACATTCGGCACCGTGGTGGTGCTGGCCGGCAGCGTCGGCCTCACGGGGGCCGCGTACCTCTCCGCGACGGCGGCCGCGCGCGCGGGCGCCGGCATGGTGCGCCTCCTGGTCGCGCAGAGCATCTACCCGATCCTGGCCGCCAAGTGCACCGAGGTCATGGCGACCCCCATCGGCGAGGCCGCTCCGGGCGCCGTCGGGCACGCCAGCCACGACGCCGTCATGCGCGCGGTGGAGCCGGCCGCCGCCTTCCTGGTCGGCCCCGGCCTGGGGCGCGACAGCTCGACGTGGAGGCTCGTCCACGACCTCGTGGCACGGGTGGAGAGGCCCATGGTCGTCGACGCCGACGGGCTCAACGCCCTCGCCGCCAGCTCCCGCTCCCGGGGCCGGCTGGGCGCTCCCGCCGTCTTCACCCCCCATCCGGGCGAGATGGCCCGGCTTTTGGGCGTGAGCACGGGCGAGGTCCAGGCCGGGCGCGAGGCGGCCGCCCTGGAATGCGCCCGCCGGTGGGGGGCGGTGGCGGTCCTGAAGGGGGCGAGGACGGTGGTGGCCGACCCCTCGGGGCGCCTCTCGACCGACCCCCACGAGGTGCCCGCGCTGGCCTCGGGGGGGACCGGCGACGTGCTGGCCGGGATCATCGCCGGCCTCCTCGCCCAAGGCCTGCGTCCCTTCGAGGCGGCGGCCTCGGGCGTCTACGTGCACGGGGAGGCGGGCCGGCGCTGGGCGGGGCGCCACGGCGAGGGCGGCCTGCTGGCGTCCGATCTCCTGCTCGAGGTCCCCCAAGTCATGGACCGCTTACGGCGGGGCGGGCTCTGACGGACGGCCCCGCCGCCGACCGCTGGGCGGAGGTCGACCTGGCCGCCATCCGGGAGAACACGGCCAGGATCGCCGCCCACCTCCCCCGGGGCACCGAGCTGATCGCCGTCGTGAAGGCGAACGGCTACGGGCA
>JBOHUY010000037.1:0-6039 GCA_050735015.1 Candidatus Dormibacterales bacterium
AGTGGACGTCGACGGTCTCGGAGGAGGGGTTGGGGTTCTCGACGGTGAGGTACTCGTGGAAGGAGAACTGTGAGTTGACCCCTGTGAAGCCCTCGGCGAAGTAGGCGTCGGCGCCCGGGGAGGTGGCGCCGATGGCGTCCGAACCCCCCGTGAACGGCCTCGGCGGCTCTGGGATGACGTAGCCCGCCTCCGCCGTCTGGCCGACTCTGACCGAGGGCTCGTACGAGAGCCTGACACCGGTCACGCAGGCGGGGAAGATGATGAACGTGCCGGGCGCGAGCGTGTAGCCGGTGTCGTAAGTGCCGTCGGAGCCGGTCACGGCGACGCCCTCAGAGAAGGACGTGGGTCCGAAGGCGTTGATCGTGCAGTTGGGGATGGCGGCCCCGGCGGCGTCCGTGATGGTCCCAACCAGGCGCCCCGACGTGGAGGGCCCGTTCTCCGTCAGCATGACGTTGCCGGTACCCGTCTGGTAGAGGGGCACCCGCACCGCGTAGGCGATGCCGCTGTCCCAGCCGGGGGGCCCGAAGACGTGGACGTCGTACTTCTGCCCGCCCTCCACCGCGGCGGAGTAGTACCCGCCGCCGTCCGTCGTCGCGTTGGCGGCCCCCCCGCATCCCTCGCACCGGATAACCACCGTCATGGGGACCCCGCACGACACGGGCCCGCATGTCACCCGCCCCTGGATCCAGCCCGAGCTGGGGGTGAGGTGCACGTCGTGGAGCACCGACCCGCCCTGCGGAACCTCGATGCCCGAATCGACCTTCTCGGAGTAGGGGGCCGGCGGCTGCGCGGTCACATAGTAGGCGCCGCTCCCGGGGCCGGAGCCGGCCGCCGCCAGGCAGCCGACCGCATAGTGGCCGGAGCTGTCCGTGTAGGCGGCGCCGTATCCGGAGCCGCTGGTCTCCGCGTTGTCGAGGGTGACCCTCACGCCGGGCAGCGGCTGGCCCGAGGGAGAGTAGACCGTGCCCTGCGCGGACCCCACCCTGGAGGTGACGTAGAGGACGACCTCGGCGCTCGGCCCCCCGGCCGGCACCGCGATCCCGTAGTGATGGCCGGTGGAAAGAGCGCAGCTCCCGTCGGGGTTGGTCTGCACGCTCCAGTCCGTGCTGGCCGGTACGCCCAGGAAGGTGAAGGCCCCCGTCGAGTCGGTGGTGGCGAAGGGCTGGCAGCCCTGGAGGGCGCACGCCCCCACCAGTGCTCCCGGCACCGGCTGGCCGGTGTCGTCGTTGAGCACCACCCCCACCAGCGAGCCGGTGGCGCCCGCGTTCGCGGCCCGGGCGGGGAGAAGCAGGGCCGTCGCCACGAGCGTCGTCAGAAGGGCCTTGGAAGTCCGGTGCATGGTCGATGGTGCCTTGCTTGCGGGTTTGGCGAGGGGATTCTATCGGCCCGCGGCGGCCGTTTGTGGCTTTTGGGTCAGGCGCCCGAGCCGGACGGCCCCGAACCAGCGCCCCGGCGGCGGCGGGAGGCGAGGGGGACGAGCGCGAGCGCGGCCACGACCAGGAGCGCGACGAGGCTCACGGCCAACCCGGCGTAGAAGCGGATGGGGCGGTAGTCGAACACCACCTCGCGGGCGCCGGCAGGGATGGCCACCTGCCGCAGGAAGCCCTCGTAGGGCTGGATCCCCGCCGAGTGGCCGTCGACCGTCGCCGACCAGCCCGGGTAGTAGCTGTCGGCGAGTACGAGGCTGCCCCCGCCCGTGGCCGGGAGCCGGACCTCGACCCTCTCCCCGGTGTCAGAGGTGACCTCGGCCGGGACCCGGCCCGAGGCGGTCTGGACCCAGGCTCGGGAAGGCATCGCTGCGCCTGCCAGGCGCCATGCCGTGATCGGCCCGCTGGTGCCCGATCGCACCATGCAGCACGCCCCCACGTCGGGCCGCTGCGTCCCCGACTCGAGTACGGTCGCGGTGCCCGTGGCCAAAAGCCAGGCGGGGTCCCAGACCTTGGCCGTGAGGTCCCGATCGGTGAATATGGCCGGGTTGGCTCCGCCCGGCTCCAGCAGGGGACGGCGAAACCGCACGTAGGCTTCGGTCGGGAGCACGCCGCCGTCGTAGCCGTCGGCTGTGAGCCTGTTTGCGCCCATACCTACGTTGGGCGCGAGGGCCGAGATGAGCTGGAGGTAGTACTCGTAGTTGCCGCGCTCGGCGACCGTGAGATCCGCGCCCTGCAGCTCCTTCGGCAGGGGCACGTGGAAGCCGATCCGGGCCAAGCTCAGGTAGCGGTGGTCGAGGCTGGGCTGGACCAGGCTCCGGCCGGCCCCCACCTGCTGGTAGAGGGAGGCCGGCAGCGGGTGACGCCCGTACTGAGGCGCGGCGGCCAGGAAGAGGTCGGCCGCCACGAGGAGCGGCAGGGCGGCGGCGGCCCCCATCCAGGCCGGTCTCCGCGTCACGGCCAGGGGGGCCGCAGCCAGCGCCAGCGCGCCGGCCGTGAAGGCGGCCAGCAGCCAGAGGTTGAGGGGCTGCTCGGGGGTCGGGAACGCTTTCCAGATGGAGTGTCCGGGCTTCCCGATCCAGAGGTCAGCCGCCACCGCGATGACCGGGAGCGAGCTGAGGGCGGCCGCCCAGCCCAGGCACGACCACGCGCGCCGTCGCCAGCGGGGCCGCCGGCACGCGATTGCCAGCTGGCGGGCCGTCTGGGCGCCATGCCCGGCCAGGAGCGCCAGGGCCACCGTGCTGAAGAGGAGGACCCGGCTCGGGACTCGAAAGAGGCGGAAGCCCGGAAGGCCGTAGAAGAAGATGTCGTAGAGCTTGGCGCGGGGGCCCAGTGCGACTACGACGGCGAGGAGCGCGAGCAGGGCCAGGAGTGGCACGGCGGGGCGCCTCCAGCGCGAGACCAGGGCCAGGGCGGCGAGCGCGAGCACGGCGGCGCCCATCGCGCCCGCCAGCTCGGTGGCCTGCTCGTCGTGATAGTTGGGGAGGAGGTTGCCCAGGATCCCGGAGAGAGGCAGGGATGACTGGGAGGCCTCCTTGATGGTGAGCCCGCCGCCCCGGATGGAGCGCCCGGCGAGCTCCATCGTGGGCAGGATCTGGGCGGCCGAGAGCGCGACTCCCAGCAGCAGGCCCCCTCCCACGGTGAGCAGGGGAGCGGCGGCCGCGCGCCAGCGCCCGCGCCGGATCACCGGGTGCCAGAGGCGATAGAGGGCCGCCAGCACGGCGAGGAGGGCCGTGAAGTAGGCCTGCTGCGTGTGGCCGGCGAGTACCACCAGGCCCGTCAGGGCGGCCACGGCGGCGGCGGCGAGAGCACCCGGCCGCGCGCAGCCCCTGTCCACGGCCAGCATCAGCCAGGGGGTCCAGGCCAGGGTGTTGTTCTGGTTGAGATGCCCGATGTGGGCCGTGAGGTAAAGACTCAGCATGTACGCGACCCCGCTCACCACGGCCGCCAGCGGATGCAGGCGCTGCCCCTTCCACGCGTACAGCAGCATCCCGACCCCCCCGAGGCCGATGTGGATCGCCATCGACCAGCTCATGGCGACCTCGGTCGGCAGGAGGGCGAAGAGGGCATTGGGCGGGTAGAGGACTGCGGTCTGGATGTTGGCCAGGAAGGGGACGCCCAGGAAGTATTGGTTGTCCCACAGCGGGATCAGGCGGTGCTGGGCCCACGCGACGGCCAGGTAGTGCCGGAGTGGGTAGAAGTACATGACCTGGTCGTAGCCGACGGTCGCCCACCCGGGGGTGAGCATCTTGTGGTAGACCCCCACCGCGAGGAGGAAGGTGGCCCCGCCGAGGACGGGGACCAGGGCGCGGCGGGACCTCACGTGCGGAAGTGTAGATGGGTGGTGCGCGCCGGCCGGCCCGACCGGGCGGTGGCACCGGGGGGGGGCGCGTATCATTCTCACGCTCCCGGCACGGCTCGACCGCCGTCATCCGGCCGAGGCTGGAAGGAGGATCCTCCCAGAGTGGACGTGCGCCCCTCCGAGGTCGTCTATCCGCTCCCCGAAGCCGGTGCCAGGCCTCTGCGCCGGATCGTCGACCGGACCGCCTTGCGCCTCGGGGTGGTGCCCTGTCTGTGCACCGTCTGCGGGGCCGCTCGATGGGCGCGCGGCCTGCGAGAGAACCTGCGGGAGACCGCACGCTGCCGGCACTGCGGCTCCTTCAACAGGCAGCGCCAGCTCGCCTACGTGACCTGCCGCTCAGCCTTCGCCAGGCGGTCGACACGGTCGCTGGCGGAGATGGCGCGGCGGGGGGGGCTCAGCGTCTTCAACACCGAGGCCCGGGGCGCCGTCCACAGGACGTTGAGCCCGATGGCCGGCTACGTGGCCAGCGAATATCTGGGACCGTCGCTACAGCCTGGGCAGGTCGTGGGGGGTGTGCGGCACGAGGACCTGCAGCGCCTCAGCTTCGCGGACGGCTCCTTCGACCTCGTCCTCTCAGGGGATGTGCTGGAGCACGTTCCCGACCCCTACCGCGCCCACGAGGAGGTCTTCCGAGTCCTGAGCCCAGGGGGCCGCCACGTCTTCACGGTGCCGTTCGACGCCAGGGCCATGGTCGACGACGTCCGGGCCCGAGTTGCCCCTTCGGGAGAGGTCGAGCTCTTGAAGGACCCCATCCACCACCTCGACCCCCTCGATGAGGGGGGCGCGCTCGTCTACACGATCTTCGGCCTGGAGATGCTCGTCCGGCTCCGCGAGATCGGCTTCGCTCCCAGGTTCTACCACCTCTACCGCCCGCTGTTCGGGATCCTGGGGCCGAACGCGATCGTCTTCGAGGCGGTTAGGCCTCCGAACTGAGAGACGGCCCGGGCGCCGGTCCCGTCTCTTCGCCCGGCGGGGGGGAGGTCAGTAGGCGAAGTACATGGGGCGTTCGACGAGGAGGGGGCCGCCGGAGGCGGAGACGAGGGCGGAGTCGGAGGAGCCGGAGGGGAGGTCCAAGTTGACCTTCTCGGTGAAGCGGGAGTGGGGGTTGACGACCTTGAAGACCTGCTTGGTGGCGCCGCTGGGCAAGAAGTAGGTGAAGGTGACGCCGACGGCTGTGGAGTTGGGGTTCTCGACGGTGAAGTACTGGTCGAAGTTGGAGGCGACGTAGCCCTCGGCGAAGTAGAAGGAATAGGAGAGCAGGGAGGATTGGAGGGCGACGGCGTCGTGGCCGCCCGACCAGCGGCCCAGGTAGTCGAAGTACATGGGGCGCTCGACCATGATGGGCAGGCTGGAGGAGACGTGGACGGAGTCGTCGGAGCCGGCCGGGAGCAGGGAGTTGACGAAGATGGTCTGGCGTGTCATGGCGGGGACGTTGGTGGTGCGCACGAGGGGGGCGCCGGAGCGCAGGAAGTAGGTGATGGAGACGGTGGCGGCGCTGGGGTTGGGGTTGAGGAGGGTGAGGTACTCGTCGAAGCCGTCGCCGACGTGGCCCTCGGCGAGGTCGAGGTTGGTGGAGAGCTGGGTGGCGCCGACGGCGACGTGGCCGCCCGACCAGCGGCCCAGGTAGTCGAAGTACATGGGGCGCTCGGCCAGGAACTGGACGCCGTTGGTGGAGGTGACGAGGGCGGAGACCTCGTGGCCGGGGCCGGCCTCGGAGGGGTCGTTGACGAAGACGGTGGTGCGAGAGCCGGGGCTGATGGTGTGGGTGGAGGACCTGGTGGGGCCGCCGTTGAAGAAGTAGGTGATGTTGACGTCGGCGGTGTTGGTGGGGCTGGGGTTCATGAGGGTGAGGTACTCGGCGAAGCCGGGCCCGGTGTAGCCCTCGGCGAAGTAGAACTGGGTGGCCAGGCTCTGGGCGCCCATGACGTCGTCACCGCCGTCACCGATGCCGGCGTAGTGGAAGTACATGGGCCGCTCGGCCACGAAGGAGCCGGACTGGGCGTGGATCCAGACGGAGACGTTCTGGCCGGCGCCGACGTCGTGGTTGACGTTGATGGTGGAGCGGGAGTGGGCGGCGAGGCCGTAAGAGCGGACCAGGGGCGGGGCGCCGGTGGAGAAGAGGTAGTGGACGTCGACGGTCTCGGAGGAGGGGTTGGGGTTCTCGACGGTGAGGTACTCGTGGAAGGAGAACTGTGAGTTGACCCCTGTGAAGCCCTCGGCGAAGTAGGCGTCGGCGCCCGGGGAGGTGGC
>JBOHUY010000038.1:0-1674 GCA_050735015.1 Candidatus Dormibacterales bacterium
CCTCCCCGGCGACCTGGGGCTCGACCCCGAGCCGACGCAGCTGCTCCGCCAGGCGCCCCGCTGCGTGGCCCGCCGTGACCATCGCGACCGTCCGCGCCTGGGCTTCGTGCGAGGCGGCGAGATCGTCCGCGAAGGCAAGGTCAAGCGCCCGCGACCCCGTGGCCGCCGCCCGGCTTCGGGCCCCCTGCGCGGCCCCGCCCGGCAAGAACGACATGACCGCCTGGAGGGGCGCGTCGAGCCCGTCGACGAGGTGGCGGAAGCCGGACAGCCACCGTACCTGATCCTCCTGGGTGGCGCCAGCGAACCCTATAGCGGTGGTCCTGATCACAACCTTGCCCCCTTTCTCCGGGGTTGGGCGGTGGGGGCGCGGGGCGACCCGGCTCACCCGCACGGGCGACCACCGTCCGACGCGTCGCCAGGCCCGCCCGGCCGCACCTCCCTTCGTTCAGGAACCCCCGCGGATCCGCAGCTTCCCCAGGCCGAGCAGGCGGACGACCGGTGCCGCCGCCAGCGCGCCCCAGCGGCGCCCGTCCCGGGCCCCCGACAGGCTGGGCCGGCGCCAGGCCGGGACGGGGAAGGCTACGAGGAGAAGGGCCAGGGCCGTGAGCAGACGGGGAAAGATGCCGGAAAGCGCGTCCGAGAGCGACCCGTTGAGCTCCAAGCGGTGGTTGCGTCGCAGGTAAAGGGCGAGGTCGACCACCCACCCGTCGAACGGACGCCCACGCCAACCGCCCCAGGCGAAGGCTGCGCCTAGCCCGGCCAGGGTCAGGGCTGCCCCGGCCCGGGCAGGGCCGGGATAGCCCGACCTCCACAAGGCGAATGCGGCCATGCCCGCGAATACGACGTAGCCGAACCGCAGAGGGCTGAGCCCATAAACCAGGCGGTCCTCGAGATCAACGTCGAGAGGGACCCTGGCTTTCAACGTCGACCCGTCCACACCACCCACCCTATGGGGGTCCCAGAGACTGGGGAACCAGTCCCGTTAACCGCTGCCACCCGTGGAGAGGGGGCCTTCTTTAGAATCGGTCAGGATCGGCGCCCGCGTAGCTCAACTTGGCAGAGCAGGGGACTCTTAATCCCAAGGTTTAGGGTTCGAATCCCTACGCGGGCACCAAAGTGCAATAGTCGATCGAGGCAGCGAGCGCTGTATACGGCCGCTAAGCTCCGCTGATCAACCGGGCGAGGGCGAAGGCGGCCGCCGCGGCCACTCCACCGACCACCACGGTCTGAAGCCCGCTCTTGACCGCGGCAACGCGGGTGAACCGACCCTTGAAGAACCCGAACGCGAACAGGGCGGCGAGAGTGACCAGGCAGGAAATGGCGAGCCCGACCCCGGCCCGGCTCACCAGCATGTAGGGGACGAGCGGCAGCAGCCCGCCCGCGACATAGGCGCCGCCGATCGTCACCGCGCTGGTAAGCGCCCGGGCCGGGTCAGGGCGTTCCAGGCCCAGCTCGAACCGCATCATGAAGTCGACCCACGATTCAGGGCGCCGGCGAAGAGCGGTGACGACCGGTGCGGCCTCGGCGTCCGTGAGGCCCCACGCCTGCAGGGCGTCCAGAACCTCGCCAGCCTCGGCCTCCGGGACCGCGGCCACCTCAGCACGCTCGCGTTCCCGTTCCCGGTCGAAATGCTCGGTCTGGCTCTTGGTCGCCAGGTACCCGCCAAAGCCCATC
>JBOHUY010000039.1:0-1662 GCA_050735015.1 Candidatus Dormibacterales bacterium
GCCCCAGACGGTGTCCAGCAGGTGGCCCTTGGAGAGGGTGCGGCCCAGGTTCCGCATGAGCTCTTGGAGGAGGAGGAACTCGCGCTCGGGCAGCACGACGGGGCCCTCGCCCCGGTCGGCGCGGCGCCGGACCAGGTCCAGGGTCAGCTCCCCGGCAGTCAGCCGGGCGGTGCCCGAGCGGGCGCTGCGGATGCGCGCGTGCACACGCGCCGCGAGCTCGTCCAGCGAGAAAGGCTTGGCCAGGTAGTCCTCCGCCCCCAGCCGGAGGCAGTCGACCTTGGTCCCGGTGTCGGTCAGGGCCGAGACCACGATCACAGGCTGGCGCGGGCGCTGGTCGAGCAGGTGTCGGAGAAACCGCGAGCCCTCGAGGTCCGGCATGACCAGGTCCAGGATGACGAGGTCGTACGGCTGGGAGAGCGCCGCCTCCAGCCCGGAGGAGCCGTCCTTGGCCACCGCCACCGCGTAACCGCAGGCGCCCAGGCCCCGGGCCACGAGGTCCCGGATGCCGGGTTCGTCGTCCACCACGAGGATCCGGGCCGGGACCGGAGCCGCGAGGTCGAGGTGGTCGGCGAGCGCATTCATGGCTTCACCATCGAAGACGGCTGCGCGCCGTCTCGTGAGCATGCGTGGCGGAATGACCCCCCAGGTCGGCTGTACTGTGATCCCTCGCGAGGCCGGCCGTCAAGGGGCAAGCCCGCGCCCCTGCGTGGGCCGTGCCGGCTACTCGCCCCGCCACGCCGGCGGGCGCTTGTCGAGGAAGGCCTCGACGCCCTCCCGAAAGTCCTTCGACATGTAGCAGGCGACGACCAGGTCCACGTCTGGCTGCGCCGGGCGGAGGCTGTCGCGGATGCGCCTTAAGCCCTCCTTGGTGGCCCAGAGCGTGAGGGGAGCGTTGGCGGCCAGCTCCTCCGCGACGGCCTGGGCGCGGGCGGGCAGCGAGGCCTCGTCGGGCACCACCTCGCTCACGATCCCGGCCGCCAGCAGCTCGGATGCCTCCAGCAGCCTCGCGCGCATGACCATCTCCTTCAGGCGCGCGAACCCGCAGATCGCGGCCAGGCGGGCCAGGTTGGGCGTCGAGAGGCAGTTTCCGAGCGTGCGCGCGACGGGCACCCCGTAGCGGGCGGAGGGGGCCGCCAGCCGGATGTCACAGCAGGCCGCGATGACCGCGCCCGCGCCCGTGCAGGCCCCAGCGATGGCGGCCACGGTCGGCACCCGGACCGACTCCAGCACGGACATTACGTGGTCGCCCCGCGCCTCGTAGTCGACGGCGTCCCGCTCGGTGGCGAACTCCCGGAACTGCGAGATGTCGGTGCCGGCCACGAAGGCCCGGCCCCCGGCACCGGTCAGGACCATGGCCCTGACGCCGCGGTCGGCGCCCGCCTCCCCGCAGATCTCGACCAGCCGCTCGTACATGCCCCAGGTCATGGCGTTGCGCGCCCCGGGGCGGTTGAAGGTCACCCAGAGGACCGCTCCCCTGCGCTCGGTCAGGAGCTCGGGGGGGGCCGCCTCGGTCACCGGGGCGCGCCCGCCCCGGCCGCGGCGCCCGAGCGCAGAAGGGCGGCCACCTCCTCGGCCCCGTAGCCCAGCTCCGAGAGCACCGCCTCGGTGTCCTCCCCCAGCCGCGGCGCCGCCCTCTCCTCGCGGACGGGCGTGGCCGAGAAG
>JBOHUY010000040.1:0-7018 GCA_050735015.1 Candidatus Dormibacterales bacterium
CCCGGGCGCCGGCCGGGTCCCCCGGGTCTCGTGACGGACGCCGCCGACGCCGTCGTCATCGGGTCCGGGCCCAACGGGCTGGTGGCGGCCTGCCTTCTGGCGCGCGCCGGCTGGAAGGTCCGAGTCCTGGAGGCGGCGCCGGTGGCGGGAGGGGCGATCCGGAGCGAGGAGCTGACCCTGCCCGGCTACGTCCACGACAGCTTCTCCGCCTTCTACGGGATGCTGCACGCCTCGCCCGTGTACGCGCAGCTGGGTCTCGACTCGAGGCTCGAGTGGCGGCACTTCGATTTCCCCGTCGCGGCCGCCGTGAGTCCGCGGGCGGCCGCCGCTTGCCACCGCGACCCCGAGCGCACGGCCGCCGCCCTGGGAGCCATCTGCGGCGCCGACCGGGAGGCCTGGCTGGAGCTCTGGCGGTGGTGGGCGTCGGTCGGCCGGCGGTTCCTGCGGTTAATGCTAGGGCCCCTGCCCCCCTCCCCCGCCGAGGGCCTGGCCCTTCTGCGCTCGACCGGCGTGCGGGGGTCCCTGGAGCTGGCCCGCACGATGCTCGAGCCGGTCGAGGCCCTTGCCCGTGACCGGCTCGTCTCGGAGCCCGCGCGCGCCCTCCTCGCCTGCGGCATCAGCCATTCGGACCTCTCGGTGGAGGCCGCCGGCGGCGTCCCTCTGACCCTGGCCCTGGCCATGGTCGCCCAGGACGTGGGCATGCCCGTCCCGCGGGGCGGGTCGGGGCGGCTGGCCGAGGCCCTGGTGTCGGCCCTGGAGGAGGCGGGCGGCGAGGTTACGGTCGGAGCCCGGGTCGAGCGGGTGCTGCTGGCAAAAGGCCGCGCCGCCGGCGTCCAGGTGGCGGGGGGCGAGAGGGTCACCGCCCGCCGGGCGGTGTTGGCCGACACCGGTCCCCTCGGCCTCTTCCGGGGCCTGGTCGGCGAGGAGCACGTGCCGGCCCCCTACCTGGCGGGGCTGAGGCGCTTCCGGCTCGGCAGCGGCGTGTTCAAGCTCGACCTGGCGCTTCGCGGTCCCGCGCCCTGGATCGCCCCCGAGTTGGCTCAGGCGGGGGTTGTCCACGTCACGGGCAGCCTGGACGATATGGCTCGGGCCGGGTTCGAGGTGGGCCGCGGCCTTCTGCCCGCGAGGCCACTGCTGGTCGTCGGCCAGCAGAGCCTGGTCGACGACGCGCGCGCTCCGGCCGGGGGGCACACGCTCTGGCTGGAGGCGCACGTGCCCGCGCTGCCCCGCGGAGACGGCGCCGGTACCCTCCCGGTGGGGAACTGGGACCGGCTCAAGGAGCCCTTCCAGGAGCGGATCCTGGACCTTCTCGAAGAGCACGCGCCCGGCCTCCGGGACCTCGTCGGGGGAACCTTCGCGCGCACCCCGGCCGAGCTCGAGGCGGAGAACCCCAACCTCGTCCAGGGCGACCTCGGCGGAGGCTCCATGGCCCTCGACCAGCAGCTCGTCCTGAGGCCTGTACCGGGCTGGTTCCGTCACCGGACGCCGGTCCGGGGACTCTACCTCTGCTCCGCCTCCACCCACCCCGGCGGAGGCGTGCACGGCATGGCCGGACGCAACTGCGCCGGGCGGGTGCTCCGAGACTGGCGGCTCAGGGGCCGCTTCAGAAGGGGCTCTTAGGGCGTCCCCCGGGCGCGGACCGGTGCGCCCGCCCCGCGGGTCCCCGGACACCGCCCGCGAGAGGGGCGTGACCAGGGCACGGGGTCGCTCAGAGCCCGGGCTCGACCAGACGCACGCGCGCCATCTCGGGGAGGCGGGCGAGGGCCTTCTCCAGGCGGGCGGCGACCTCGGCCCGGACCGGGGCGCCCCTTTTGATCCTGGCCATGGTGGCCCGGCTGATGCCGGCCTCCGCGGCCAGCCGGCTCAGGGACAAGCCGCGGCGCGCAGCTTCGCGCTCGAGCCCGCCGTGGTCGATGGCCATCGGGTTGATGCGACGAAGTGTCGCTTTACAGCGACCAAGTGTCAACAGGACCTGAACGCCGGCCGGGGGCCGGGGATAGTTCTCGGCTGAGGTGGCTGAACCCGACCGCTTGCGAGAAGCCGTCCGGCTCGCCATCCGCCGTGCACGGGACGAGAACCAGATGGCACAGCGGGAGTTCGCGGAGGCGCTCGGGCAGGTGCTCGGCCGCTCCGTCAGCCGCTCGCAGGTCTCCGAGTGGGAGTCGGGGGCGAGGGAGCCGCGCGCCCGCATCCTCCTCGCCGCCGCCGTGGTGGCGGGCGTTCCCGTCAGCGAGATCCTGCGCGAGAACCGGCTGGGGGCGCTTCTCCGCGAACTCCGCCCGGAGGCCCCGGGCAGAGGTACGTAAAGGGCCTTCCCGTACATCTGTTCGATGCCTATTCTGGTTCTGCCGCCCTTGCCGGGCCGGCTTCGAAGGAGGGCCTTTAGTGACCACGGAAGCGAGCGAGGGAGCGGGCGGGGCCCGCTTCGAGGCTTTCGAGCGCAACGTGGACGAGCTGTGGCGGCTCTGGCACGACCCCCTGGAGGTGGCCCGGCACCTGGTTGCCCTCCTGGAGTCGCCCTCCCCGCCGCTGAGCGCCGGGCGGCCGGGGGAGATCGGCTGAGGCGCCGGCGCCGCCCGGCCGGGGCCGGCCTCAGTCGAGGAGCCGGATCTCTTCGCCCAGGCCCATCTCCTGGGCCCGGGCCAGCACGGCGGCGCCGGCGGCCACGTCCCAGACGGCCAGGCCGTGCGATTCGAAGAGCGCCGGGTGGCCGGGCTCCGCGGGCGGCCGGGGGTCCTCGGCCAGGAGGGCGCCCAGCTCGACGGCCTGCGCCCAGTCGAAGAGCCCCGCCTCGGCCGCGAGGACCAGGTCGCCGCTCTCCAGGCGGGCCGTTTCCAGCTGGTCGACCACGACAGGGCGGCAGCGGGCCACGAGGTCGGGGGGCAGCTCCGCCCGGGAGGGGATGTTGGAGCCCGCCCCCACCACGAGCGTCTCCGGCCCCACCCAACCGGACTCCAGGACCGGCTCCGGGCTGTTCGTCACCGTCACCACCAGGTCGGCGCCCTCGACCGCCTCGCGGGCGGTGGAGGCGGCCAGCGCGGGCAGCCCCAGCTCCGAGGCCGCGCGCGAGGCGAAGGCCTCCCGCCGGGCCCGGTCGCGCCCGTACACGAAGAGGCGCTCCACCTCCAGGACCTTTGAGAGGGCGAGGGCCTGCGTCCACGCCTGCCACCCGGCCCCGATCAGGGCCACCCGCCGCGCCCCCGGCTTGAGGCGCCGGGCCGCGACGGCGGTCGCGGCCCCGGTCCGGTAGGCCCCCATGAGGTCGGCCTCGATGAGCGCCCGCGGCCGGCCGTCGAGCCCGAAGAGGCCGACCAGGAACCTCGCCCTGCCCTGGGCGACCGTGTAGGTCTTGAACCCGCAGAGGTCGAGCGAGGGCACCGTGGCGGACATCGTGTTGAGCAGGCCGGCCGGGTGCCGGACGCGGCGCCGGGGCTGGTTTTGCGCGAGCCCCCGGCCCAGTTCGGCGGTGGCGCCCGCCACCGCCTCGATCACGGCCTCCATGTCGATGGCGGCGCGAACGTCGTCCTCGCGCAGGAGCAGCGCCATGCCCCCGAGAATAGCGGGGTGTTCAAGGACCGCGATCTCGGCGTCGGCATGCTCGGCCTGGGCACGGTGGGCGCGCGGGTCGCCGCCCGCCTGCTCGACGGGGACAGGCCGGCCCCGGCTCCCGCCCCTCGCCTCGTGCGAGCGCTGGTCCGGGACCTCGGCAAGAGGCGCCCGCTCTCGGCGCCGCCCGGGCTTTTGACCCTTGACCCGAGCGCCGTCCTCGACGACCCCCAAGTGGCCGTGGTGGTGGAGGTGATGGGGGGCGAGGAGCCTGCCCGCACTTACATCGAGCGCGCCCTGCGGGCGGGTAAGCACGTGGTCACCGCCAACAAGCTGGTCATGGCCCGCCACGGCCCCGAGCTCTTGGAGCTGGCCGGGGAGATGAACGTCGACGTGTATTTCGAGGCTGCGGTGGGAGGCGGCATCCCCCTCATCAGCACTTTCAAGACCGACCTCCGCGCCAACGAGATCGAGAAGATCGCGGCCGTCATCAACGGCACCTCCAACTACGTCCTGGGGCGGATGTCGGAGGGTCTCCTGCTGGAGCAGGCGGTCGCCGAGGCCCAGGAGCGGGGTTACGCCGAGGCGGACCCCTCGGATGACATCGAGGGCCGGGACGCCGCCTACAAGCTGGCCATCATGGCGTCGATCGCGTTCGGTGTCCGGGTCGACCCCGCGCTCGTGTACCGAGAGGGCGTCGAGGGGGTGGCGCCGGTCGACTTCAAGTATGCCCGCGAGCTCGGGTACGAGATCAAGCTGACGGCCCTCGCGGCCCGGCGCGCGGGCCGCGTCGAGGCTCGCGTGCATCCCGCCATGGTCCCCACCTCACACCCCCTGGCCGGCGTGGAGGGCGCCTTCAACGCGGTCTACGTGGAAGGCGACCTGGTCGGTCCCGTCCTGCTCTGGGGGCAGGGGGCGGGGGCTGGCCCCACCGCCTCGGCCGTGATCGGGGACCTCCTGGACCTGGCCGAGTCCCTGCGCCGCGGCGTCCAGTACCGCGCGGGCGCCCGCTTCGAAGCCGAGGCCGCGCTGGTGCCGATGGAGGAGGTCGTGACCCGCTCCTACTTCCGCGTCCGGGTGGCGGACCGGCCGGGCGTCCTGGCCGCGGTCGGGGAGGCCTTCGCCCGCGAGGAGGTGAGCATCTCCAGCGCCATCCAGAAGGAGGCCTTCGCGGCCGAGGGCGCGGCGGAGTTCGTGGTCACGACTCACCCCGCCCTCGAGAGCTCGCTCCGGCGGGCGCGCGAGCGGATCGCGCTCCTGGAGCCGGTGAGGGACGTCTCGAGCTTCCTTCGCGTCCTGTGAGGCGCGGCCCGGGTGTCATCGCCCGCTACCGAGAGCACCTCCCGGTCACGGAGGCGACTCCCGAGGTCACCCTCCACGAGGGCGGCACACCGCTCGTCACCAGCCGCAACCTGGGACCCGCCCTGGGCCTGGCGCGGCTCTATTTCAAGTACGAGGGGCTCAACCCGACGGGGTCGTTCAAGGACCGGGGCATGGCCGTGGCCGTGGCCAAGGCGATCGAGCGGGGCGCCCGCGTCCTGGTCTGCGCCTCCACCGGCAACACGTCGGCCTCGGCCGCCGCCTACGCCGCCAGCCGGGGCCTGAGGGCGATCGTGGTCGTCCCGGCGGGCGAGATCGCCATGAACAAGCTCTCCCAGGCCCTCATGTACGGGGCCAAGGTGGTCGCTCTCAAGGGCAGCTTCGATCGCGCGCTGGCCACGGTGCGGGAGCTGGCCGAGAGCTACCCCGTGGCGCTTGTGAACTCGGTCAACCCCGACCGGCTGGAGGGGCAGAAGACGGCCGCCTTCGAGATCGTGGACGAGCTCGGGGAGGCGCCCGACCACCTGTTCCTCCCGGTCGGGAACGCAGGCAACATCACGGCCTACTGGCGAGGCTTTCGCGAATACCGCGCGGCCGGCCGCTCGACCAGGCTCCCCCGCATGCTGGGGGCGCAGGCGGAGGGGGCGGCCCCCATCGTCCTGGGCCGCCCCGTGGAGAGGCCGTCCACGATCGCCAGCGCCATCCGGATCGGGAACCCGGCCTCCTGGGAGCAGGCCACCACGGCCCGGGATGAGTCCGGCGGCCTCATCGAGGCGGTCACCGACACCGAGATCCTGCAGGCCCAGATCCGGCTGGCGGGGGCCGAGGGCCTCTTCGCCGAGCCCGCCTCGGCGGCGCCTTTGGCCCTGCTCTCGAGGCTTGTGCGCGAGGGCCGGCTGGAGCGCGACTCCACGACGGTGGTGGTGCTGACCGGGTCCGGGCTCAAGGACCCGGCCGCGGCCCTCGGCAACGTGGAGCCCCCCATCGAGCTGGACGGCGACGCCCGGCGCCTGGCCAAGGTCTTGAAGCTGTGAGGCAGAGCCCCGGGTGAGGGTGCGCGTGCCCGCCTCGATCGCCAACCTGGGTCCTGGCTTCGATGTCCTGGCCATGGCCGTGGACCTCTGGCTCGAGGTGGAGGCGCAGCCCTCGACCGCGCCCGACTGGACATTCGAAGGGGAGCTCGCCCCCGGCCTGGGCGGGGGCGCCGACCCCATCTCCGCTCTCGCCATGCGCGGGCGCGTGAGGAGCCAGATCCCGGTCGGAGTGGGCCTCGGCAGCAGCGCCGCCGCCCGCCTCGCGGCCGCGGCCCTGAGCGGCGCCCCCGACCCCTTCCGGGAGGCGTGGGCCCGCGAGGGCCACGCCGACAACGTGGCCGCGGCCGCCTTCGGTGGGGTCCGGCTGGTGGCCCGCGACCGCGTCGAGGAGCTGCCCGCGCCCGAGCTCGAGGTGGCGCTCGTGGTGGCCCTCGAGCCGCTCTCCACCCAGGCCGCCCGGAGCCGGCTGCCAGAAGCGGTCCCGCGTCCGGACGCGGTCTTCAACCTGGCCTCGCTGGCGCTCCTGCTGGAAGCCCTCCACGGGCGGCGCTGGGAGCTCCTGGCGGAGGGGATGAGAGACCGCCTCCACGAGCCATTCCGCCGCCCCCTCTATCCCTGGGTGGGTGACGCCCTCGAGGCCGCCCTGGGCGCGGGGGCGCACGGCGCCGCCGTGGCGGGGGCAGGACCGAGCGCTTTCGCGCTCTGCGCCCCCGGCCGGGGGCAAGAGGTCGCCCGCGCCATGGCGAATGCGTCCGGGGGGAAGGGCCGGCCGCTGGTCACGCGGGTGACGCGCGAGGGCATGCGCGTTGAGCGCTAGCGGCGAAGTCGTCGTCCAGAAGTTCGGAGGCACCTCCGTCGCCAGCCCGGCCCGGATCAAGAGGGCCTGCCGGCGCGTCGCGGAGACGGTCCGCTCCGGGCGCCGGGTGGTGGTGGTGGTGTCGGCCATGGGCGCCACCACCGACCGCCTCATCGCGCTCGCCCACAGGGTCTCCGCCGACCCCCCGGCCCGGGAGATGGACATGCTCGTCGCCAACGGCGAGACCATCACCGCCCCCCTGGTCGCCATGTGCCTGCAGGGCCTGGGGGTGCCCGCCCTCTCCCTCTCTGGCCTGCAGGCG
>JBOHUY010000041.1:0-6602 GCA_050735015.1 Candidatus Dormibacterales bacterium
GGACGGCTCCGCGGTGCAGGCCCGGGCGGTCGTGCTGGGGGTGGGGCTCCGCCCCGCGGTGCCGCCCATCCCGGGCCTGGCGGAAGCCGGCTTCGTGGACAACGAGGGCGCCCTCGGGCTGCGCGCGCTGCCCCGCCGACTGGCCGTCATCGGCGGCGGCCCCATCGGCTGCGAGTTCGCCCAGATCTTCGCTCGCTTCGGGGTCGCCGTGACCGTGGTCGAGGCCCTGGGCCGCCTCCTGCCCCCCGAGGAGCCGGAGGCTGGGGCGGCGCTTCGGGAGGTCTTCACGGGCGAGGGCATCGCCGTGCGCCTCGACGCCAGGGTCAGCTCCGTCAGCGCCTCCGGGGCCGTCAAGCGGATCTCCTTCGAGGCCGGTCCAGACCTCGAGGTGGACGAGATCCTCGTCGCCAGCGGGCGCCGCCTGGAGGGCGAGGCCCTGGGGCTGGACGCGGCGGGCATCCGCTGGACCCCAAAAGGGGTGGAGGTGGATGACACCCTGAGGACCTCCCAGCCCTGGGCCTTCGCCGCCGGCGACGCGGTCGGGGGCCCCCTTTTCACGCACGTCGCCTCCGAGATGGGCCGCGTGGCGGGGCTGAACGCGGCCCTCGGCGCCGGGGAGCGGCTGGACACGCGCGTGCTGCCCCGCGTCACCTTCACCGACCCCGAGGTGGCGTCGGTGGGGATCAGCGAGGCGGCCGCGCGCGCGCAGGGCCTGGACGTGCGGGTCGGACTGGCGCCGCTCGCCGAGGCCGAGAAGGCCCAGATCGACGGGATCACGGCCGGCCACGTGAAGGTGGTGGCGAACGCGGCCACCGGGGAGCTCCTGGGCTGCCAGGTCGTCGCGGAAGAGGCGGGGGCGATGATCCACGAGGCGGTCGCCATGATGGCGGCGCGCTCCCCGGTGGGCCTGCTGGCGGGGACCATGCACGCCTACCCGACGCTCTCGGAGCTGATGCGGTCCGCGTTCGCCGAGGCCGCCGGCTGACAGGCCCTCGCCCGACCTGACCAGGCCCCGCGAGGGGGCCTTACCGCACGAGTCGCGGCGGCCGGCGCCGAGGCTCAGGAGCCAGGCGCCGCCCTCTCCAGGCGGAACCCCGAGGCCCCGCACATCTCGCAGCGCTCCGGCTGCTCGAGACCGTGTTCGGTGTCCCCGCACGCCTCGCAGGTCCAGTGACTGTGCGTGAAGAAGTCGAGGACGTCCGACCTGCTGACGAGGCCCACCATGCGGCCCGCGGAGAGGACGGGGAGCCTTCGTATCCTCTCGCCGGCGAGGATGCGCGCGGCCTCCTCGACGCCGGTCTCCTCGGTGACCGCGATCACGTGGGGCGACATTATGTCGCGGGCCACTCGGCCCTTCCTGGCGAAGACGTCGACCTCGGACACGATCCCGACCACGTTGCCGTCGCCGTCCACGACCGGTGCCCCCGTGATGTGCCTGTCCGCCAGTGTCCTCGCCATCTCGTCCACGGACGTGCTCTCCGTGAACGAGATCACCTCCCGGGTCATGAGGTCCTTGACGGTGACCATCAGGACACTCTATGGGGAGCCGGGGCCGAGAATGCGGGCCACCGTGGCGGGATCGAAGTTCCCGCCCGTGAGGATGAGGGCGGTGAGCCCGTCGTCTCGCGGCCCCCGGATCTTGCCCGCCAGGTGGGCGGCGAGGGGCAGGGCCCCGGTCGGCTCCAGGGCCAGCTTGAGCCGCGACCAGGCCACGCGCACGGCCTCCTCTATCTCCTCCTCGCTGACGGTGACGATGTCGTCCACGAGGCCCCGCTCGACCATGACATCGAAGTTGCGCTCGCCGATCCTGACCACCCTGACGCCGTCGGCGATGGTGTCAGGGCTTCCGGGCAGCGTCTGGATGGAGCGCTCGCGAAGCGTCCGGGCGGCGTCGTCCGCCCGCTCCGGCTCCACCCCCACCACCCGCACTCGCCCGGCCAGGGCGCGCGCGGCCAGGGCGGTCCCGCTCAAGAGCCCGCCCCCTCCCACCGGGGTGGCGATGACGGCCACCTCCCGGGGGGCGTCCTCCAGGACCTCTGAGGCCGCGCTCGCGGCCCCGTGGATGACGTCCCAGTCGTCGAAGGGGTGGACCAGGTGCAGCCCCCGCTCCGCCACCACCTTCCGCGCCCGGGCCTCGCGGTTCTCGAAGGTGACGCCCTCCTGTATGACCTCGGCGCCGAGGCGCCTGGTCGCCTCCACCTTGGCCGGGTTGGCACCCTCGGGGATGAGCATGACCGCCTCCAGGCCGACCGAGCGCGCCGCCAGGGCCACGGCCTGGGCGTGGTTGCCGGAGGAGACCGCGATCACCCCCCGGGCGGCGGGGGTCGCCTGGCGCAGGGCGAGCACGGCGTTGAACGCGCCCCTGGCCTTGAATGAGCCGGTGACCTGGAAGCACTCCGCCTTGAGGAGAAGAAGGGGGTCCATGTCGGTCGTCAGGAGGGGGGTCCTCAGCACGTGACCGGCGATGCGCCGGCGCGCCTCCTCGATGGCGCCCGCGTGGGCACGGAGGTACCCGGCCTCGTCCTGCCCGTCGCCTTCCTTCCTGAGGCTCATCGTCCCCCGAGTCTGCCACCCGCGCTCTCGTCGAGCGGGCCCGGCCGGGCACCCCGTTCCCAGGGGCGGCTTTGGCGCGAGCCCCGGCGGGTGGTGAGGAAAACGCCGCCCAGGATGACCGCCATGCCGGCCAGGACGAAGACGGTCACCACTTCATGGAGGAGGGCCGCTCCCCAGATGACGGCCGTGACGGGGAGCAGGAAAGTGACCGCGCTGGCCCGGGTGGCGCCCAGGGTGTTGAGCAGGTAGTAGTAGAGGATGTAGGCGACCGCGGTGCCTCCCACGCCCAGGGCGAGGGCGGCCAGGAGCGGGCCGGCGGAGAGGCGCGCGTGGGGCAGCGTCGGGACTGCGAAGGGGATGATGAGGCAGGTCGCCAGCAGGGCCTGCCAGAGGCTTGCCTCGAGTACGGGCACCCCCGCCAGCCTCCGGCGCTGAAGGATCGCGCCGACGGCGTAGCTGGCCGCCCCGCCCGTGACGGCGAGCATCCCCAGAGTGGTGCCGCTGAGTCCGTGGCGGGCGAGGTCGGGCGCCACCAGCACCGCCGTCCCAGCAAAGCCCACCGCGACGCCCGCGTAGTTGAGGCGTGTAGGACGCTCGGCCGGGACGGCCCGGTAGGCGAGGACGGCTGTCCACAAAGGAGTGGTGGCGTTGAGGATGCTGGCCGTCCCGCTCGTCACCGAGAGCTCGCCCCACGCGATCAGCATGAAGGGGATGACGGTTGAGAAGACAGCCATCCAGAAGAGGCCGGAGAGGCTGCGCCTGACCGTCGCCGGCATGGGGTCGCGCCGCGTCACGGCGAAGACGGCCGCCAGGGTCAAAGTGGCGCTGCCCACCCGAATTAGGACGAGCGCCGCCGGGCTCATGGCGCCGCCCCCCACCGCCACCTTTATGAAGAAGAAGGAGAGGCCCCAGACGAACGCCAGCCCGGCGAGGGCGAGGTAGGGGATGACGCCGGCTCCCCCGCCCCGCTCAGACACGCGTCGGCCAGGCCTCCGTGCTGATGACCAGTGTCATGGGGCCGTCGTTGCTGAGCGTCAGGGTCATGTGGGCCCCGAACGCCCCCTCCCGCACGGGTATTCCGGCCCCGGCCAGAAAGGCCGAGAAGGATTCGCAGAGGGTGGCGGCGAGGCCGGGCTCGGCCGCGCCCACGAAACTCGGCCGCCGGCCCCGGCTGACGTCCGCGTAGAGGGTGAACTGGCTGACCACGAGCGCCTCTCCGCCCACCTCCCGGAGGCTGAGGTTGGTCTTCCCGTCCGCGTCCTCGAAGATGCGGAGGGCGACCACCTTGGAGGCCAGGCGACGGGCGGCCGCCTCGTCGTCCCCGGGGCCCGCTCCCAGGAGGACCACAAGCCCCTTCTCGATCGACCGCCGGCGTCTGTCCGCCCCCGACCCCCAGGTCACCTCGGCCGAAGCCACCCGCTGGACGACCGCGCGCACCCTCTCAGCCGGCCCCGGCCGCCATCGGCCGCGTCAGGCGCCCAGGCGCCGCATCCCGCGCAGGATCTTGAGCGCCTCATGCTCAGCCTCGAAAAGGCTGGGCGCCCTGGCCCTCAGCCCGCAGAGGGCGTAGCCCCACTCGCCCGGGGTGGGGGCCGGGGCCTGCGAGTGCGGGCGGTAGGAGGGGGGGTAGAAGAGGATCGCCTGGCCCATCACCTTCTTGATCACGGGCCGCCGCGCCAGCATGTCCTCGAGCGTCTGTCCGGAGGGCAGCCGCCCCTGCCTGAACTCCAGGTAGCGGAGCTTGGCGATGGGATTGGACTCGTCGTGGACTACGCTCCTCACGCCGGACTCGGCGCTCACGTCCCGCATGAAGAGCAGGAGCATGAGGGCGTCCGTCTCGTCTCCCGCCATCTTGAGGAATCCGGCGGCCGAGATGTCCTCCCCCTCGGCGGCGCGGAGATGGCGCAGGTACTCCATCTCGAAGAGGCCGGTCGAGAAGTCGTGCGCGAGCCACGGGGACCCGCTCCGCCAGTCCCGGGCCGCCGCCAGCTGCTCCATCTGCTCGGCCAGGCGCTGCAGCCGCTCGGGGGGCAGCCGGTGGACACGGTAATGGAGGGCTCGGGGCATGCCCATAGCCTACCCCGCCCTCGGCGAGATCAAGCCGACCCCCCGGGGGGGCAGCCGCAGCGAGACCTCGCCCGCGGGCGAGAGCGCGAGATCCTGGCCCGTCCAGAGCTCGCGAACGCTCAGGGCCCCGACTCGATGCGCGGCGCCGCGGGCGCCTTCCCGGGCGCGCCCGCCGTCCGGGTCGACCGAGCCCCCACTCAAGGCGGGGGGGGCGGCCGACAGGGAGACCTCGACCCGGGCTGGGTCATGCTCCCAGTTGAATACCGCCACCAGGCCGTCCGGCCGCCTCCACACGCGGGGTGGGCGGAGGGCCGGCTGGGGCTCCCAGTCCGGCAAGGCGGGCGGTCCGCCCGCGAGCGCGGCGACCGCCTCGCCGGTGAGAAGCGCCCGACGCTCCCGGGGCAGCGCGCCGAGGTCGTCACCGGCGAAGAAGGGGCCGCCGCTGAGGGCGACCGCGGTCACCAGCTGCCGGGCCTCCTCGAGGGTGCCGTCACCCCCCGCCAGGGCGACGTCCGCGTCCAGGTGGAACCAGGGCGCCAAAAAGCTCCTCCAGGCCAGGTTGCGCGCGATGGAGCGGATCTCGTCCCCCACGAAAGCCGGACGCGGGCGGCCGGATTCGAAGTCGAAGACCGGCGTGGCCGTGTCCTCGGCCACCCGGCACCCGTCGACCAGGTCCGCCACCGGGAGGAGCGGCGCGCCGCAGGCGAGGAGGTAGGAGCCCCCGATCGCGCGCCGGATGGCCTGCAGCGCCGAGCGGAGGGCCGGTACCCCGGAGTACGCGCCCGCGTAGAGAAAGTCGATCTTGAAGTAGCGGAATCCCGCGCCGTGCAGGCGCGAGAACGTGCGCTCGATGTGCGCGCGGACGTCCGGCCGCCGGACATCGAGGACCAAGAACCGGCGGTGGGGAAGCTCGCGCGGGTCGAGCGCTCGGGGCCCGCCGGGCCGGGACCTGAGAAACCACCGGTCGGGGGCTTCCGCGGCCAGCACCGACGACTCCCCCACCAGGAAGGGGGCGACCCACACGCCGGGGGTGAGCCCCTCCCGCTCGATCTGCCCGGTGAGAGCCTCGAGGCCGGCTCCGAAGCGGACGTTGGGGACCCAGTCGCCCCACGACTCCTGCCACCCGTCGTCGACCTGGACGACGCCCAGTCCCAGCCCGCGGAAGCGCCCGACAGAGATCTCCCGCGCGCTCCGGAGCACGTCCCCGGGGGCCACCCAAGGTCCATGCTGGTACCAGCTCAGCCAGCCCCGGGGGGCGGCGGGGCGGCCGCCCCCGTCCCCGGCGACCCCACCGGAGGCGACGGCTAAGAGCGCCGCACGCACGTCCGCGCCCGCGCAGGCGACCAACTCCTCCCCCCGCCAGACCACCCCCGCCTTGGGCGCCCTCCAGAGCGCCGCCGGGCCCGCGATCCCGGGCGCGGGGACGTGCGCCAGACGCGCGCCCCCGGTCGCCCCGCCCACCTCGAAGCGGGTCGCGAAGTGGCGTGCAGAGGCGGCCGCCAGCGCGATCCCCTGGCCGGCACTCCGCGCCAGCCCGCAGGTCCACCAGGACTCGACTGCCTCGCCGGAGCCGGGGCTGACCCCGGCCGGGTCCCAGGACTGATAGCCGTTGTGCACGACGAGGTCGGGGGGCAGCCCGCCGATCGTCGGCCGGAACCGAAGGCCGATCTCCATAAGATCGGCGCGGCGCCGTGAGGTGGCCTCCAGGCGCAGAGCCATGAGGCCCCCCCGGCCACGCACGCGGAGCGTGAGGTTGAGCGGGCCGAGGAGGGTCCTGTAGGACCCCGCCCCGGCCACGGCCCCGGCGCCCTCCAGCGACCGTCGCTCGCGCGCGCCGCCGGGGTCCGCCGCCTGCCACCGATCCGACTCCACCAGATCGCCGGCCGCCGTCCGGCAGAAGGCGGCCACCGCCGAGAGAACTGAGGCCGGTCCGGGGCCGGCCTGGGGCAGCGAGATGCTGAGTCCCACCCCGTCTCCAGAGC
>JBOHUY010000042.1:0-2773 GCA_050735015.1 Candidatus Dormibacterales bacterium
GAAAGGGACCTGGACGCCATCTTGGTCACCGGCCCCGGGCACGGCGCCCCCGGGATCCTCGCCAACGTGTACCTGGAGGGCACTTACGGGGAGGTCTACCCCCACGTCGGTTTCGGCGAGGCGGGGATGGCCCGGCTCTTCAGGCAGTTCTCGTTCCCGGGCGGGATCCCGAGCCACGTGGCGGCCGAGACGCCGGGGTCGATCCACGAGGGCGGGGAGCTCGGATACTCGCTGGCGCACGCGTATGGCGCCGTCCTGGACAACCCCGGCATGGTCGCCTTCTGCGTGGTCGGGGACGGGGAGGCCGAGACGGGCCCGCTGGCGGCCAGCTGGCACTCGAACAAGTTCCTCGACCCGGTCCGAGACGGGGTCGTCCTGCCCATCCTCCACCTCAACGGCTACAAGATCGCCAACCCCACCGTCCTGGCCCGCATCCCGGGCGCGGACCTCGCCCGCCTCATGGAGGGCTACGGCCACACGGTCCACCTGGTGGCGGGGGATGAGCCGCGCGCCGTGCACCAGCTCATGGCCGCCGCCCTCGACCGGGCGCTGGACGAGATCGACCGCATCAAGGCGGGGGCCCGAGCGGGGCCGGCGTCCGAGCCTGTCCGCTGGCCCATGATCGTGCTCCAGACGCCCAAGGGGTGGACCTGCCCAAAGACCCTGGACGGCGTGCCCCTGGAAGGCACCTTCCGGGCCCACCAGGTCCCCATCACGGGCCTGGACGACCCCGCCCATCTGGCCCTGCTGGAGTCCTGGATGCGCGGCTACCGGCCCCAAGAGCTCTTCGACGGGTCGGGCGCCCCCCTGCCCGGGCTGCGAGAGCTGGCCCCCCGAGGCGTCCGGCGGCTGGGCTCGAACCCCCATGCCAACGGAGGCCTCCTGCTGCGCGACCTCGAGATGCCCGACTTCAGGGACTACGCGGTCAACGTGGCCCGGCCCGGAACCGCCGCCAGCGAGGCGACCAGGGTCCTGGGCGGGCTCCTGCGCGACGTCGTCCGGGACAACCCCGACAACTTCCGCATCATGGGTCCGGACGAGACTCGTTCCAACCGGCTGGACGCCGTCTTCGAGGTCACCGACCGGGCCTGGGACGCCGAGCGGCTGCCCGGCGACGATCACCTGGCGCCCGGGGGCCGCGTCATGGAGGTCTTGAGCGAGCACCTCTGCCAGGGCTGGCTGGAGGGCTACCTGCTCACCGGCCGGCACGGCCTCTTCAACTGCTACGAGGCCTTCGTGCACATCGTGGACTCCATGTTCAACCAGCACGCCAAGTGGCTCAAGGTCTCGCGCGGGATCGCCTGGCGGCGGCCCATCGCCTCGCTCAACTACCTCCTCAGCTCGCACGTCTGGCGCCAGGACCACAACGGGTTCTCGCACCAGGACCCGGGCTTCATCGACCACGTCATGAACAAGAAGGCGGAGGTGATCCGCGTCTACCTGCCCCCCGACGCCAACTGCCTTCTCTCGGTGGCCGACCACTGCCTTCGCAGCCGGGGCTACGTCAACGTCGTGGTGGCCGGCAAACAGCCCGCCCTCGACTACCTCTCGATCGAGGAGGCCGTGCTCCACTGCACCCGGGGGCTGGGGGTCTGGCCCTGGGCGAGCACGGACGCGGGCGGGGACCCGGACGTCGTGCTGGCCTGCGCGGGCGACATCCCCACCCTCGAGTGCCTGGCCGCCGCGGACATCGTCCGGCGCCGGCTGCCCCAGCTCAAGGTCCGGTTCGTCAACGTGGTCGACCTGATGCGGCTGCAGCCTCCCACCGAGCATCCGCACGGCATGCCCGACGGGGAGTTCGACGCCCTCTTCACCCTGGACCGGCCGGTCATCTTCGCCTACCACGGCTACCCCTGGCTCATCCACCGTCTCACGTACCGGCGGCACAACCACGACAACATCCACGTGCGGGGGTACAAGGAGGAGGGCACCACGACGACGCCCTTCGACATGGTCATGCTCAACGATCTCGACCGCTTCCACATCGTGATGGACGTGATCGACAGGGTCCCCGGACTCAACACGCAGGCGGCCGAGCTCCGGCAGGAGCTCCAGGACGAGCGCCTCCAGGTCCGCCGCTACACGCGGGAGGAGGGCCAGGACCCGCCCGAAATCCGCGACTGGGTGTGGCCGCACTGACGGCGGGGCGGGGCCCGGCGCGCATCCTGACCGTCAACACGGGCTCCAGCAGCCTCAAGGTCCGCCTGGTCGGAGAGGGGGACCTTGTCCTCGCCGACCACCAGGTGGCCGCCCCGGAGGGCCGCTTCGACGAGGAGGACCTGGCCGCCGCCGTCGGCTCTCTGGAGGGGGTCGACGCGACCGGATTCCGGGTCGTGCACGGGGGCGAGTCCTTCACCGGCCCGGTGGCGCTGGACGGCGAGGTGGAGCGGCGGCTGGCCTCGCTCGCCTCCCTTGCGCCCCTGCACCAGGGGGCCGCCCTGGAGGCGATCAGAGCCTGCCGGAGGCTTCTGCCCGGGGTCCCCGCCGTGGCCTGCTTTGACACCGCCTTCCACGCCACGCTGCCGGCCGCCGCGCGCGAGTACGCGGTGCCCCCCGAGTGGCGTCGGCTGGGGGTCCGCAGGTTCGGCTTCCACGGCCTCTCCCACAGGTACGCGGCCGGGCGCGCGGCGCAGATGCTGGGCCGGCGCTGGCTCCGCTGCGTGACCTGCCACCTGGGCTCAGGGGCCTCGCTGGCGGCCGTCCGGGACGGCCGGTCGGTGGACACCACGATGGGATTCACCCCCCTCGACGGGCTCGTCATGGCGACCAGGTC
>JBOHUY010000043.1:0-3561 GCA_050735015.1 Candidatus Dormibacterales bacterium
GTCCGGCGGTCTCGTCGGCACGCTGCCGGCGGCGCCGTGAGATCACGAAGAGGGCGGCCACGATGACCGCCACGGCGACGACGAGGATGACCTCGATCAGCTTTTGCATGGCTGGAAGGGCGCCTCCCTGGGGGGGATTTCGAGTCTTTTTTCCGCAGTCATTTCGAGCGTACGAGATGCGCGACGGCCAGTATCGCAGCTACCGCCCATCCGTCAAAGTCGCCTAACGCGAGCTCACACCATATCTGGCGGCCGCAGGTCCTCGGCGGCCACCTGGCCCTCCACGAGGGCGCGCCCGTCGGCCACGCCGGGCACGGTCAGGTCCACCTCCAGTTGGTGGGGGCCGGGCTCGAGGGGGGAGCCCGCCTCCACGGCCAGGCGCACCGGGCGACCCACGGGCAGCTCGAGCCGGCGGGGCAGGGGCATGCGCCCGGAGCCCGTGTCGACGGCGATGCGGGCGCCCGGGAGCGGCGCCCCGTCCAGGCGGAGGTCGCCGACGGCGGTGAGCGCCGCGGGCCGGGTGCGGTTCAAGAGGGCGAAGCTGAGCCCGTCCGGCTCCCGGCGCAGGCTGCCCGCCTCCAGGAGGCGCTCCGCCAGGTAGCCCGGCAGCAGACGCCGGCGCCGCCCGGCGGGCGTGGCGCCGACCCAGAACTCGAGCCCGGAGGCGGCCGACCGCCCTCCCGCCTGCATCTCGGCGACGATGCGCCAGACGCCGGCGGCGGCGGCGGGCAGGTGGATCACGGTCACCTGCGCCGCGGGCTCGTCGAAGCGTGGCAGCTGGAACTCGACCTCGCCGCCGAAGGAGCGCCGCCGCAGGGCGCCACCCAGCCGGGCCAGGTGGCCCGACCCCCCCACCTGCTCGCGGTCGGCCGACCAGCGCAGCCGGGCCCGCCCGGCGGCCTCGGGATCGTCGTTGACGACCACGACCCTGACCGCGGCCTCGCCCGGGGCCCAGCAGATGCCGGCCGGGGCCAGGGGCGTGAAGCCGAGGGGGTCGAGGATGACCCGCAGCGGGGCCATGGCCTCGGTGAGCGCGGCGTAGGCACGCTTTTTGACCCGGGCGTGATCCACGAGCCCGAAGCCGATGCCCGGGAAGCTGTCCACCAGGTGGTAGACGAAGGCCCCCCAGCACCGGTCCAGCTTGCGCTTGCGGAACTGGTCGACGGCGAAGGTGACGAGCCAGGCCTGGTACTCCTGCCCGGCCTCCACGTAGGCCTGGAAGGAGGCGTGCTCCTCGGGCAGGCCGACGCCCCGGTCGGCCCAGTTGGGGGGCTGGAACCCCCTGTAGAGCCAGGCCGGGTCGCCCGCCTCGACGGGCCAGGCGCGGGGCTTCCCGATCTCCTCCCAGACCGGCGAGGAGGCGCTCGGCAGGGCCTGCGCCCCGAACTCCGAGACGAGCCCGGGCTCGGCCTCGTGGAGCCCGCTCCAGGCGCCCTCCGACCAGCCCAGGTAGAGGTGAGAGTCGAGCTCGCCCGAGGCCGCCAGCGCCGCGCGGGAGGGGTCGAGCCGGCGGAAAAGGGCCATCGCGTCCTGATCCGCGGTGTAGTTCTGGCGGACCGCGTGCACGTCCGCCATCTCGGCGTTGGAGCGGATCCAGGGAGGGTCGTCGTGGGCCACCCAGAGCGCCACCGAGGGCCGGTTCCGGAGCAGCTCCACCATCTCCGGGACCATGGCCCGGACCGACTCCTCGAAAAAGCGCGACTCCTCCGGCGAGGCGTGGTAGGCGTAGGACCGCGTGAGCGGGAGGTCGGCCAGGACCAGGAAGCCGGCCGCGTCGGCGAGGCGGTAGAACTCCTCCGGGAGGACGTGCGCGTGGACCCGGAGGGCGTCCAGGTTGGCCTCCCGGGCCAGGGCCAGGTCGGCCTCGAAGCGGGCCTTGTCGAGGGCGTCCAGGCGCAGGTCGGGCATGTAGTTGGCGCCCCTCAAAAAGAAGGGCCGCCCGTTGACGTGCACCGCCCAGGCGGGCGAGGTGGAGATCTCGACCTCGCGGAACCCGAAGCTGTCCTCGACGGCGGCCGACGGGCGGTCCTCGACGGCCACCTCCACCGCCGCCGTGTTGAGGTGCGGCTCCCCCAGGCGCCAGGGCCACCAGCGCTGTGCCCCCGGGACCGAGACCTCGAACTGGACCGTCTGCTCGACCCCACCCGGGATCCTGAGCTCCCGGTGGAGGCGGACGGGGTCCGGCCCCGCCCTCACCTCCAGGCGGGCCTCACCCTTCATCTCCCTCCCGTCCAGGTTGCGAAGGCGCACCTCCACCCCCAGCCGCCCCACCCCCGCCTCCATCCGGGGCAGAAGGCGCATGCGCTCGATGGCGAGGGGGCCCAGGTACTCGAGCTCGACCGGCCGCCAGAGGCCGACCGGGACCTCCCAGCGGTAGGGCTCGGGGAGGCTGAAGTAGGCCGAGCTCGGGTAGGGCCGGCTGTCGCCGTCGTTGAAGATGCCCATGGCGTGGCACTTGCGGGCGAGGTCGGTCTCGACCGGCGACTCGCAGCAGACGACGAGCAGGTTGTCGGGCTTGAGGTAGGGCGTGAGGTCGAAGCCGAAGGGCGCGAAGTACCCGTAGTGGGAGCCCAGCAGGCGGCCGTTGAGCCAGACGTTGGCGGCCAGGAAGGCGCCCCCCACGCGGAGCAGGACCCGGCCCGAGTGGTCGGGGCGCGGGAAGGAGGTCCGGTACCAGATGGACTGGCGTCCCTCGCTGGCGGCCTGCTGGGCGGGCACCTCGACCGGCTCCCAGCCCGAGCCCCGCCCGCGGGGGAGCTCGCCCGCCTCCCCCTCCCCCAGGGGGGTCCAGCAGGCCTCCCAGCCGGCCAGCCCCCTGACTCCGCCGGCTCCCTGCCTCAAGGGGAGGCTGAGGCAGTCGTTCAAGGGCGCCGGGCCCCCGGCCGGGCGCTCACGCCGCGAAGGCCCCGGAGGTCGTGCGGCAGGCCCTGACGGGCGCCCCCAGCGCGCTCGCGAAACGGTCCTGGGCGCCCTCTCGGAGGAGTGCCAGCACGCTGCCTCCGAAGCCCGCCCCCATGATGCGGGCCCCCAGGCAGCCGGGCACGGCCCGCGCCCGCGCCACCAGCGAGTCGACCTGGGGCAGCGAGACCCGGAGGTCGTCGCGCAGGCTCGCGTGCGACTCGTCGACCAGCCTTCCCATCTCCTCCAGGTCCTCCCGCTCGGCGGCGGCCACGAAGCGCCGCACGCGGCCGACCTCGGAGACAAGATGGCGCAGGACGGGGTCGCGCTCGGCGTCCGGGCCCGGCCCCAGGCTCCCGCCCAGCGCCGCCACCGCCGCCTCGGCCGCCCGCCGGCGCTCGGCGTAGGGGGTCTCCGCCAGGCGCCGCGTCACCCCCGTGTCGAGGACGGCCAGGGCCAGCCCCGGGGGGAGGCGCACGTGCCTTCTCTCCAGCGTCGCGCAGTCGAGCAGGAGGGCGTGGCCCTCGCGGGCCAGGGCCGAGGCGGCGTGGTCCATGAGCCCGACTCGGGCCCCGGCGGCCGCCTCCGCCCGCCGGCAGGACTGGGCCGCCGCCATCGCCTCCAGGTCCGGCCGGAGCCCGCGCGCGGCCGCCACCAGCAGGG
>JBOHUY010000044.1:0-3553 GCA_050735015.1 Candidatus Dormibacterales bacterium
GCGCCTGGGCGTCCCTCTGGCGGGCATGGCCGACGTCCCCGTCGTGCTGCTCCCGGGCGGCGGCTGCCGGGTCTTCGAGCGAAGGCTCCCGCCCGCCTCCGCGAGGGGGGCGGCGCCGGGGACGGAGTCCGCGGGCGCCTTCACGGCCGCCTTCTGCGCGGCCTACCTGGAGGGTGCCCCGCCTCTCGAGGCGGGCGCCCGCGCCCTCCTCCTGGCCGCCCAGGTCGCGGCCGCCCGGCCCGTCCGGGGTGGGCTTCGGTGATCGTCGACGCGCACCTCGACATCGCCCACAACGCGCTCGACGGAGGCCGCGGGTTCGAGGCGCCCCCCGCGCCCGGGTACCTGGTCAGCCGCCCGGCCCTGGCCGGGGCCGGGGTGGGCCTCGTCCTGGCCACCATCTTCTGCCGCCCCGCGGGCCGCGACGGGCAGGCGGGGCAGGGGCGGGGCTACCGCACGGCCGGCGAGGCCCACTTCATGGCCCGCGCCCAGCTCGGCTACTACCAGGCGGCCGGCCTTGAGCTCGTCCGCACTCGCGCGGAGCTGGAGACCTACCGGCACAGCTGGCGGCCCGGCCGGCTGGCGGCGGTCCTCCTCATGGAGGGCGCCGACCCCGTCGAGTCGCCGGCCCAGCTGGGCTGGTGGGCGGAGCGCGGCGTCAGGGTCGTCGGCCTCTCCTGGAGCCGCACGCGCTACGCGGGCGGCACCCACGCCCCCGGCGGGGTCACCGAGCTCGGCGTGCGCCTCCTGCGGGCCATGCGCAGGCGAGGCCTCATCCTCGATCTGAGCCACCTCGCCGACCGCGCCCTGGACGACGCCCTCGAGCTCTGGAAGGGACCGCTGGTGGCCTCGCACGCCAACGCGAGATCGGTCACCGGCGGCCAGCGCGAGCTGCCCGACCCGGTCCTGGCCGAGCTGGGCCGGCGGGGAGGGGTGGTGGGGGTGAGCTTCTACGGCGCCCACCTGGGCGTGCGCAGGCGCCCGCGGCTGGACGACGTGGCGACCATGGCCAGGGCCCTGGCGGAGGCGACCGGCGGCCCCGAGCACGTCGGCCTGGGCTCGGACCTGGACGGGGGGTTCGGGGCCGACCGCGCGCCCCTCGACAGCCTGGCCGGCCTCCCCGACCTCGCCCGGCACCTACGCCGCCGCTTCAACGCCGCCCAGGTGGAGGGGATCATGGGGGGCAACTGGCTCGACCTGCTCGGCCGCGCCCTCCCCCTCGCCTCTCAGCCCTCGACGGGCTCGGCCGTCCTCCCCACCTCGAGCAGGACCGGCGTCCGCGTCAGGAGGTAGGCCGCCGCGGCGCCCGTGACGAGCGTGACGGCCATCATCAGGACCCTGTAGTCGAGGACCGTCGAGAGGGCCGCCCCCAGCGCGATGGAGAGGACCTGCGGCCCGCCCAGGAGGGTGTCGGTGGCGGAGTAGACGCGGCCCTGGAGCCTGGCCGGGGTGCGCGTCTGGACGGCCGTCGCGAACCCGATGATGATCCAGGGGATGCCGGCGCCGGCCAGGATGATGCCGGCCATGACCACGGGCAGCACGCCCGCCGTCAAGAGGGCGACGCCGCCCGCCACCAGCGCCATCCCGGCCGCGACCAGCCTGCCGTCTCCGGCCCGCCTCAGCACGCGGGCGGCGCTCAAGCCCCCGACCACGGCGCCCAGCCCCTGGATCGAGCTCAGGACGCCCAGGAAGGAGGGGGGCCGGTGCAGCCCTTCGCCCACGACCCCGAAGATGGCCGTCTCCATGAACCCGATCACGAGCAGGGCCACGGCCACGGCCGCCACCATGCGGCGCAGCGGCCTGGTCTCGGCCACGTGGACGGCCCCCGCGATCATCTCCGCCGCCCAGTGCCGGCGGGCGGGGTGGGGGGGCGGCTCCACGACCCGGATCCGCCACAGGCAGCCGGCGGCGATGAAGAAGGTGGCGGCGTCGACCACGGCCGCGAAGCCGCCCCCCAGGCCCGCGAACATGGCGGCGCCGGCCAGTGGTGCGACCAGGCGCAGGCCCTGCCTGACCGTCTGCAGGGCGCCGTTGCCGTCGGCCAGGAGCTCGGGGGGCAGGATGATGGTGAGGAAGGCCGACTGCGCCGAGCCCAGGATGACCATCGAGGCCCCGTAGACGACGGCCACGCCGTAGATGATCCAGACGTCGGCCGAGGTGTGGACGAGCAGGAGCAGGAGCACCACCAGCCCGATGCTGAGGTTGGTCCCGATCAGGATCGGGCGCCGGTGGGCGCGGTCGACCAGGTAGCCGCCCACCGGCGAGACCAAGTTGGGCAGGCCGAGGGCGAAGAAGACGAGGCCGGCGGCCGCGCTGCTGCCGGTGAGGCTCTTGATCCAGATGCCCATGACCAGGAAGAGGGCGGTGTCGCCGAACATGGAGCAGGTCTGCCCCACGAGCAGGAGGCGCGCGTGGGGGTTGGCCAGCAGCCCTCTCATAAAAGGCGCCCCGGCGGGCTGGGGGGCTCCCCGCCGTCAGGACCGCGGGCGGGTGCCGAGGTGCTTCCCGCCCTCCGCTTCTCGCCGGCCGCCGGCCGGGGATCGGAAGGCACTGCCCGCCAGCTTACTTTTCGGAGCCGCCCCGGGCAATGCTTTGGGCACGCCGAGATGAGGCCGAGAGCAGCAAAGATCGGGGCCGCCGGCGCGTTTATGAATGCGTGTCGATCTCACCGGCGGGCCCGGCGGGCATCGGTCCCGGCTCCCGGATCGGCCCCTACACGGTGGGCTAGCCGGTCGGCCGGGGGGCGATGGGCGTCGTCTACAGGGCCCGGCACGACGGCCTCGGGCGCCCCGTCGCGATCAAGGTCCTGCAGTCGCTGGCGCCCGACCCCCTGGCCGCGGCCCGCTTCCACCGCGAGGCGCAGGCCATCGCCCAGCTGCGGCACCCCAACATCCTCACGCTGCACGACTACGGCGAGGTGGCCGGGACCCCCTACATGGTCGTCGAGTACCTGCCCGGGGGCTCGCTGGCCGACCTCGGGGAGGCCGGGCGGGTGGACCGCGCGGCGGCGCTCAGGATCCTGGGCGAGGTCGGCGCCGCCCTCGACTACGCGCACGAGCGCGGCATCGTGCACCGCGACGTCAAGCCCGCCAACGTGCTCTTCGCCGCCGACGGGGCGGCCGTCCTGACCGACTTCGGGCTGGCCCGCCTGGCGCAGTCCTCGGCCCGAACCGCGACCGGGGTCAGCGTGGGCACGCCCTACTACATGGCTCCCGAGCAGGTGACGGGGGAGGCGGTGGGGGCGGCGGCCGACCGCTACGCACTCGCCACCGTCGCCTACGAGCTCATGAGCGGGAGCCTGCCCTTCGGCGGCGACGAGGTCATGAAGGTCCTCTTCACCAAGGTCCACGAGGACCCGCCCGCGCCCTCCACGCACGACCCCTCCCTCACGCTCTCCCAGGACGCCCTCCTGCTCAAGGGGCTGAGCCGCGACCCCGAGGCGCGCTGGCGGACCTGCGCCGAGATGGCCCGGGCGCTTGAGATCGGCACCGCCGGCGTCGCCCCCACCCTGATCCTGCCCAAGCCGGTCCGGGCGGCGGGGCTCCAGGACGTCGCC
>JBOHUY010000045.1:0-10382 GCA_050735015.1 Candidatus Dormibacterales bacterium
GGCGTGTAGAGGAGCTCGGGTTGGAGGGGCACCCCGGCCTCGCGAAAGACCTCGAAACCGGCCGAGCGGGCGAGTGTCTCCTCGTCGCCGATGAACCAGCTCACGCCCGCCTCCGCGGCCAGCGCGGCCACCTCGTCCCCGACCGCCATCTCGGGAGGCCACATCCCCTGCGGCCTTCTCCCCAAGAGCCTCTCGAAGGTCTCCATCCCCATCTCGACCTGTCGCCGGGCGTCCTCCGGGTGCACGAACCTCCTTTCCGGGAGGGCCAGGCCGGGCAACGCCTTGCGGGCGCTGCCCACGTCCGAGATGAGGGGCAAGATGGGGTGGTGCTGGGGCGAGAACGTGAGCTCGGCCTGGCCCCGGTCGGCGACCTGGCGGTACCTGGGGATGACCCCCGCCACCGCCTCCAGCTGGGCCTCGACCACGGTCCTCTTGTCGACCTCGCTGAAGCCGGAGTCCTTGGCCTTGAGGGCGGAGAGGCCGGCGTCCTTTTCCACCCAGGCGGGGTCGCACCAGGCCAGGTTGGACCAGACCTGGAGGTCGCGCATGTCGTCCACGCTGAACTCAGCCTCGAGCGGACGGGCCGCCAGCTCCAGGTACCTCGGTGACGCCTGCACCCTGAGGAAGGCGGGCGACTCCCGCATCCAGCGGAGGATGAAGCTGCGCTCTTCCGGGTCGAGGTCGGCGGCCGGGCGCAGGGTGAGGTTCAAGAAGAGGTCCTCGTAATCGCCCTCCACGTAGTCCTCGATCTGGGAGAGGAGCGAGGGGACCAGGTTCACCGTCTGGCGTATGCCGGGATGGTCGTCCAGCAGGGCCGGCATCTTGTGGTAGTCCTTGGCCGACCGCAGCCTCACCCAGGGCAGAAGGTAGGTCGAGGTGAGGTCGTCCTTGTAGTAGGGCTGGTGCATGTGCCACACGAGCGCCAGGTGGATCGGTCTCATGCCGGAGCGGCCATCATAGCCAGGGGGGCCGGGAGCCCGTGCCCTGTCTGCCCTCCCCTTCCCGGACGCTGTGGACGTCCCCCGCGTACTCGGCCCGCAGCCGCAGCTGATCGAGGACGCCGCCCCACAGGTAGTCGCGCGCCGTCCTCCTGCCCCGGGCGCGAATGGCCTCTCCCAGGGCGGGCCGCTCGAGCAGGAGCCTCAGTGCGGCGGCCAGCTCCCCGGGGTCGTCCGTGTCGATGACCACGGCGTTGCGGAGAGCCTCCGCGTAGTCCTCACCGGTGGAGCCCGTGACGGCGACGCCCCCGGCGGCCATGACCTCCAAGCCGACCAGGCCGAAGGGTTCATGACCCGAATTGGCGAGGACGGCGTCGGCGGCGCCGTAGATGGTGGGCAGAAGGCGCTCGGGCAGGAAGGTGACAAGGTTCAGGACGTCGGCGTCGCGACGGCCTCGGAGCAGCCCGACGAGCCCCACCTCGTCCTCCGGCGCGGGCACATCGGCCACACGCAGGCGCCGGCGCCGGGCCGCCGCCATGACCTCCGCGCCGTGCGGCTCGCGTCCACCCCGCATGAGGAGCCGGGTCGAGACCCCTGCGTCGCGAAGGTCGGCCAGCGCCTCGATCGCCATCAGCCACCTCTTGCCGGGGTCGAAACGCCCGATCTTGAAGCAGAAGAGGTCCTTTCCCGCCGCCTCGCGAACCGCCCGCCTGGCGGCCGCGGGGGCACGCCTCAGAGCCCTTCGGGGGATTCCGTTGGGAATCACCACCGGGTGCTGGCCCCAGTCCCGCATGAGCTGCTTCATGTAGCGGCTCACCGTCGTGACGGTCGCCACCTCGCCCAGCCGATTCCAATCGACCCGCTCGAAGCCGAACACGTTGTTGGCGTTCCAGAGGAAGGCCGCGCGCTCCCGGATCCCGCGCTCGCGCAGGAGCCCGTCGACGAGGTCCATCGACCACGTCGTGTGCCACTCCTCGCCCATCACGACCGCGTTCAGGCCGCGCCGCAAGGCGGGCTCCAGGACGTGGTCCACAAGGTGGGCGGGGAGGCTCGCATTCCACTCCCTCACCTTCGCCTCCTCCCCCTCGTACACCCCGCCCGGGAACCTGCGGCTCAGCCACTGCTGCCAACGGTGGAGCACCAGCCGCCCACCGAGCAGGGACCTCGAGCCGGGGAGGGAGGGGTCGCCGACGAAGTAGAGGTGAGTTTCGTGGCCGTCTTGGGCGAGCGCGCGCGAGAGCTCTTTGACCCTTACCCCGAGGCCGCCGGCCTGACTGTAGACGTCGGGGCCTTCGAACGAGAGGACGACGAAGAGCGTCCCCTCGGGCTCGACCCGGAACCGCTCATGCATACCGTGGCGGCGAGGGCGCCGCCGGAGGCCCGGACCCGGCGGGAAGCCGGCTCCGGGAGCCCGCAGGGGTCAGCGGGCGCGACGCCAGAGCAGGTAGGCCCCCAGGCCGATGAGCAGCGCCGGCCCCGCGATCCTCTCGTCGACGAGGTTCAGCGTGAAGGCCAGGAGGACCAGGCCGAGGACGATCAGGAACCAGCTCACCGCGCGCCGGGGCCAGAGCGCCATCTGCCCCGTGCCCGGGAGGACCGTGTCCAGGTCTCGCACCCAGCCCGGCCGGCGCATGAGGCCGAGCGCCCCCAGCGCGACCAGGATGAGCGGCCACAGGCGGTACACGACGGGGGGCAGGACTGAGTAGGTGACGGCCGCCGCCAGGAGTCCCGCGACGACCAGGAGGACGCCCAGGCGGCTCACGTGGCGGCCGCCACGCGCCCACGTCCAGTGGCCCGGGAACCTCGTCGTGGGCATCTTTGAACCTTAGACGAGCGGCGGCGCCCCCGGCGCCCCGGCTAGCGCCTGGACGGGAAGCCCCACCGGATGGGGTCGATCGAGGACTGGCGGCGCCGGCGTCGGCGGCGGTCCTCGGTGAGCACGATCAGGTACGGCTGCTGGCGCTCCCAGACCTTCTCGATGAGGACGGGGACGGGGATCTGGGCGGGGTTGTCGATGCCCAGCTCGACGAGGCGGTCGCGCAAAAGGGCCGGGAGGCGCACCTCGTCGCGCAGGTTCAGCTGCTCGAGCGCCTCGAGGATGTCGTCGAGGCGCCGCAGGGCCCTGCGCCGCTCTTCCTGAGGCACGATCGCCTGCATGTTTGGGCATGACGCGCCGGCCGTGCAATACCTGCGTTCGAGACCGCCCCCCGGCGAAGCCGGACGTGGCTAGGGGACGGGGCGCGGGCGCAGGCTTCTGCGGAGCATGGCGACCTCCTCGCGGTCGACCGCGCGCAAGGTCCAGAGGGCGGCCAGGTAGACGACCGCGCCTGCGGGCACGGTGACCGCGAGCGAGTGGCGGCGGAGCGGGTAGAGGACCGCCGCCATGACGACCCCGGCCAGTAGGATCCTCCAGCTGAGGCGCAGCCAGGGGAGCCGGTGTCGGCGGCGCACGAACCACCAGGCGCCGGCGGAGAAGGCGGCCTCCGTGACGACGGTGGTGGCCGCGGCGGCGAGGTACCCGAAGGCGGGGATGAGCGCGACGTTGAGGCCCACGTTGACGACCACCGCGATGGCCGTCGTCCAGGCGAAGAGATCCTGCCGGTCGACGGCGAAGAGCATGGCGGTGAAGGCCGAGTTGACGAACAGGAACGGGATGGCGGCGGCCAGGATCCTGAGGGCCGGCTCGGACTGCGGGTAGAGGTGGAACGCCCTGCCGATGGGGGCGACGAGCACGAAGGTGCCCACCGCGACCGGGATGCCGAGCAGGACGAGGACCTTGAAGAAGCGCTCGTAGGCGGCCTGCACCCGCCCGGGCTGCGAGGCATGGTAGACGGCGAGGACCGGGTAGACGACCGACTGGACGGCGAGGGGGACGAACTGCAGGGCCTCGAACGGTTTGTAGGCGAACTCGTACCAGCCCACCTCGCGGAAGGGACGGAAGTGCTGAAGGATGGGCACGTCGGCCTTGAAGTAAAGGTTGGTGAGGAAGATGCCGATCGCGAACGGAAGCGCCGTCCGGACCCAGCCCCCGAAGAGCCGGGCCTCGAAGCCGAGCCGTGGCCTGCCCATGCGGAAGGCCGCGATGACGAAGAGACAGTAGAGGACCGTGAAGCCGTACGAGGCCGCGTACGCCCACACGAACCACGCCACCCCCGCCCCGCGGTGCGCGCCCAGCACGATGAGAGCAGCCTGGATGACGGTCTCGGCGGCGATGGCGACGGCCTCGAACTCGAGCCTCCCGAGCGCGTAGAAGGTGTTGCGGAAGAGATTCGCGTAGGTGGTGGTGAGGAGAAGGGCGGCTCCGGGAAGAGCCAGGCCACCCAGGCCGACCGACTCCAGCGCGGCGGCCAAGATGGCGGCCGACGCCGCCCCCAAGACCAGCTTCCCCCCCGCCAGGGTGCCCAGGAACCTGCCCACGTCCGCCGGCGCGCGCGCCGCCTCGCGTGTGTAGAGGGTGTTGAGGCCGAGGTCGGCGGCGACGCTGACGAGCGCGCTGTAGGCCACCAGCGTCGTGTAGCGCCCGTAGCCGGCGGGATGCAGGTGGTTGGCGAGGACGATGACCAGCACCAGCGCGGCCAGGCGCGAGACCACCTTGGCCGCCATCAGGACGACCGTGTTGAGCACGGCGCGCGATCCGATGTCGAGACGCCGGCCTGCCGCGACGCCCGCCGGCGCGTTGGATGCCAACTGGGTGCGGGTATGGTAGGCGCATGTCGGGACGGGCGCTGGCCGCCGTCGTGGCCGCCTGCGCGACGGCCCTGGGGGTTCTCGTCTACCGGGTCCAGTTCGCCCCCAGCGCGACCGCCACGCCGCCCAGGACGGGGGTCGTCATCGTCGTTCCCCAGACTCCCGCGGCCACGGCGTCGAACGCCTCTTCCGCCCCCAGCCCGACTCCCAAGCCGCTCCCGGCGTCAGTCCGGATCCAGGTCCCCTACACGCCCCAGGCCCCCCATGACGACTGGGCCACGCACGAGGACAACTGCGAGGCGGCGGCGATCGTCATGTACGCCTCCTACCTGCACGGGGACAGGCGCTCCACCATCCCCCCCGACGAGGCCGACAGTTTGATGACGCCCGTGCTCCGGTATGAGCGGGCGTGGCTCGCCAACCCCCACCCTGATCTCACGCTGGAGGAGATCGGCGAGGTCGCCAACCACTTCTACGGCTTCCGGTACGAGGTCGGCCCGGCCGGCTACGCGGCCGTCCGCCGGCAGCTGGCGGAGGGCCACCCGGTCGTCATCCCGGTCATGACCCACGGCGCCCCCGGAGGGGCCAAGCTGACCCCCTACTACGGGGCCGTCAGCGTCTACCACGTGGTGCTGCTGGTCGGCTACACGTCCGACGGGCTGCTCATCGCCAACGACGCCGGCTTCATGCAGGGCCAGTACTGGCGCTACACGTGGGCGACGCTGGTCTCCGCGATGGCCGCCCAGGAGCCCAGGATGCACCAGGGCCAAGTCATGCTCACGCTCTCCGCGGCCTGACACGCCGGCGGGGGCGCCGCGTCAGTTCAGCGCGGCGGCACGCCTTCTCTTCAGCCACTCCTCGGAGATGACGACCTCGAATCGTCCCAGGCAGACGGCGCACCAGACACGCTCGCACCTCTCGCAGGCGATGTGCTGGTGGTCCTGGCTCAGGTCGAGCATCATGGTGTACGTGCCGCACTCAAAGCACGTGATCGGGCACTTCAACGGGCGTCTCTCCGGGGAACTACTCTAATGGGCGTGGAGATGCTCCTCATCCTCGCCTCGGCGGGGGCGGCCGACCCCAGCCGGGCCAGCATCCCCTTCCACGTCGCCGCCAACGGCGCCGCCGCCTCCGGCAAGAAGTGCGGCATCGTGCTGGCCGGGGACTCCACCGAGCTCCTCCGCCCCCAGGTGGCGGCGTCGGTCAAGGGCCTCGGCCTGCCCCCCCTCACCGATCTGCTCCAGGCCTGTGCCGAGAAGGAGATCCCCCTTTACGTCTGCCGGGGGTGCGCCGAGGCGCGCGGCGTCACCGCCGAGCAGCTGGAGGGCCGGAACGCGGTCTTCATCAACCCGGTGGAGCTGATCGAGCTCGTCGAGGAGTCGACGCGCACCCTCAGCTTCTGAGCGGGGGTCCGGCCGGCCCTCTGATGCCCGTCGTCGTCTCGGTCCGGACGGGGCTTCCCCACCTCCTAGCGGCGCCGGCCTGGGCCAAGAGGCCACGCTGGCGGTCCGCCTACGTCAAGGGCGAGAGGCAGGGGCCGGTCCACCTCGGGCGCACAAACCTGGAGGGTGACAGGCAAGGCGACCGGCGCGTGCACGGAGGGCCCGACATGGCGGTCCTCTGCTATTCGGAGGACCACTACCCGGCGTGGCGTTCGGAGCTGGGCCTCCAAGAGATGGGGCCGGGCGCCTTCGGCGAGAACTTCACCGTGCGCGGCGCCACCGAACTCGACGTCTGCGTGGGCGACGTGTACGAGGTGGGCGAGGCCCTCGTCCAGGTCTCGCAGCCCCGGGGGCCCTGCTACAAGATCTCCTACAGGTGGGGTCGCCAGGACCTCTTGCGCCGCGTCGAGCTGAGCGGGCGGCACGGGTGGTACCTGCGCGTCCTGTCGGAGGGCCAAGTCACCTCGGGCCTCGAGATGGCGCTGCGGGCGAGGCCCCATCCCGAGTGGACCGTGCGACGCGCGGCCGACGTCATGGCCCGACGCCGTCGGGAACCGGAGGCGGCCGGCGCCCTCGCCCGCTGCGAGGCCCTCTCGGCAGGCTGGGCGGAGGCCCTCGGCAGGGCCACCCCCGGCCCTTCAGCGCCCGCCTGAGCCGGGGCCGCGGCCGCCCCGGCCTGCGATCAGGCCGGGACGGACTCCCAGCGGCCGCGCAGCCCCTGGGCCACGATCTCCGCCGTGACCGGGGCCAGAAGGATGCCGTTGCGGTGGTGGCCCGTCGCCAGGACGAGGTTCTCGCAGGCGGAAGGACCGATCAGAGGCAGGCCGTCCCGCGTGGCCGGCCGAAGGGCGGCCCAGACCCGCTCCAGCGCCGCCCGGCGCAGGGCCGGCACGGCCGCCGCGGTGAAGCGGAGCAGCTCGAGCACGGCCCCCGCGGTGGGGCGGGCGTCGAAGCCGACCTCCTCCTCCGTGCTGCCGGCGATGACGGTGCCGTCGGGCCGGGGCACCAGATACCTCTCCCCGGCCGTCAAGACGCGCCCCGGGGGAGCCTCCACCGGGAGCAGCGAGACGAGCTGGCCCCGCCGTGGCTCGACCGCCACTTCAACGCCCGCCGTCAGGGCCAGCTGCTGGCTCCACGGCCCCGCCGCCAGCACCACCCAGTCGGCCCTCATCGCCTCGCCGGCGAGCCGGACGCCGGAGACGGCGCCCCCCGAGGTGACCAGCGCCGTCACGTGGCTGCCTTCCCTGATCTCGGCCCCGCCGCGCGCGGCCGTCCTCGCCAGCCCCCGGACCAGGCGGGCCGGCGTCACCCTGGCCTGCCTTACGAGCATGGCCGCGGCCAGCTCCGGCGCCAGTCCCGGCTCCAGCCGCCTTGCTTCGCCGGGCGCCAGGAGACGTGCCTCCGCGGGCGCCGGGAGCCAGGCGGCCGCCTCCCTCAGGCGCCGGTCCCCCGCCTCGTCGAAGGCGAGGGCCATGCCCTCGACCTCGGAGTGCTCGACGTCGATCCCGGACGCGGCGGTCACCCGCTCGGCGAGCTCGGGGAACATTCGAAAGCTTCTCTCCGCGAGTTCCAGGAAGCGCCCCGGCAAGGAGGCCTCCGTGTAGGGCGCCAGGAGGCCGGCGGCGGCGCCGGAGGCATGGCCGGCCAGGTGGTCGCGCTCGAGCAGGGTGACGCGGTGCCCGTCGCGCGTGAGGCGCTCGGCCGCCGCGCAGCCGATGACACCACCGCCCACGACAAGGACCGCCGCCACGACACAATTGTCGCGGCCTTTCGTGCCGCGCCGGGGCGGCCGCCCCGCCGGGTTCTAGGGCTGGTCGGTCTCCAGCTCTTCGGCGTCTCGATCGACGCCCGCCAGGGCCGGCTCCTCGGTGCTCGTGTGGAGCGCCTCCACCCCCCGCTTGACCGTGGCCAGCGTGCGGCCCAGGTGGGACTCCAGCTGCTTGAGCTGCTCCAGCGCGTAAGACTCCGCCTCGCGGATGATCTGTTCGGAGCGGCTCTGGGCGTCACGGACCGTCTGTTGCGACTGGCGTTCCGCACGCCGGAGGATCTCCTGGTCGGAGACGGCCGCCTCCGCACGCTCGTTGGCCCTGGCCATGATCCGTGCCGCCTCCGCGTGCGCCTCCGAGATGAGGCGCTGCTGCTCCTGGACCGTCCAGTTGGCCTGCTTGATCTCCTCCGGGAGGTTGAGCCGGACCTGGTCCAGGAGATCCATGAGCTCGTCCTCGTCGAGCATGACCTGACTCGAGAAGGGGACGTGCCGCGCGTGATGCACCAGATACTCGAACCGGTCGAGGACCTCGTCGACCTTTATCGGAACCTCTCCTTGAGCTTCTCGGCGACGGCGGGCGGAACGAAGTCGCCGACCTCCCTCCCGTACCCCGCGATCTCCTTGATGGTACTGGAGGCGACGAAGATGTGTGCGAAGCTCGACATCAGGAAGATGGTCTGGATGTCCGGTGCCAGCTTTCGGTTCATCAGCGCCAGCTGCAGCTCGGCATCGAAGTCCGAATAGGCTCGAAGACCGCGCACCAGCACCGTCGCGGCCCGGCTCCGGGCGTACTCGACGGTCAAGCCCTGGAAGGAGTCGACCTGGACCCTCTCGCGACGCTGCAGGACGGCCCGGATCATGTCCACGCGCTCGGGAGCGCCGAAGAGCGGCTCCTTGGCGGGGTTGGCCAGCACCGCCACGATCACGCTGTCGAAGATCTTGAGGGCGCGCTCGAGCACGTCCAGATGCCCGTTCGTGAAGGGGTCGAAGCTGCCCGGGTAGACCGCGGTGGTCACGCCGCCCGCAGCACGGTGACCGCGCTGCCTCCGTAGCGGCGCTCCCTGACCGCGACCAGCCGGCCGCGGCCGCCCGGTTGCAGCCCGGCGGCATGCTCGGCCACGACCAGGGTCCCGGGCGCCGCCGAGCCCTCGAGAATCTCCAGGACCGGGGTCACGGCGCCCCCCTCGTAGGGCGGGTCGAGGATGATCACGGCCGCCGCCCGCACCTCCTCCGGATTCGCCTCCAGCCAGCGTCTCGCGTCGGCGACGGCGAGGCGGCTGCGCGTGCGAAGTCGGAGGGCGTCCAAGTTCTGGCCGAGGATGCTAGCACAGGCCCTCGAGCGCTCCACGAAGGTGGCGAAGGCGGCGCCCCGGGAGAGCGCCTCGATCCCCAGGGAGCCCGATCCGGCGAACACGTCGAGCACGCGGACGTCCAGGACCGCGTCCCCCAACATGTTGAAGATGGCGGCCTTGACGAGGGCCTCGGTGGGCCGGATGCCGGCGGGAGCCAGAAGGCGTCTTCCGCAGGCCTCTCCCGACCCCACCCGCAGCCCGCTCACGCCGCGGCCGGGGGCCGGCGGGCGGCCCAGGGCCAGGCCTCTTCCAGCTGCGCCGCCAGGGCCAGGATGAGCGCCTCGCCGCGGGGCGGCCCGACCAGCTGGACGCCCACGGGCAGGCCCTGCGCCGTCGTCCCGAGCGGGAGGCTGATGGCGGGCTGGCCCGTGCAGTTGTAGGGATAGGTGAAGGTGAGCCAGTCCAGGAACTCGTCGTGCGCGGTGGCCACGTCGTTCCCCATCGTCCCCAGCCGGGGGGCGGGGCGTGTCAGCGTCGGCGTCAGGAGCACGTCGCACCCCTCCCAGAAGGAGACGACGTGCCGGCTGATGGTCCTGATCTGGCCCACGGCGCGCACGTAGTCCGCCGCCGTGATCGCGCGCGCGGCCTCGAACGCGGCAGCGTTGATGGGGTCCAGGACCCGGGGATCAGGGACGGGCAGTGAGGCCACCCCCGCGACGGCCACGAGCGTCGTGTGCGGGCGGAGGTCCTCGGTGCCGGCGGGAGCGCCCTGCGTCACCTGGTGCCCCATGGCCTCGGCCAGTCCCGCCGCCTCCCGCACGCAGCCCGCCACCTCGGGGTCGACGCCGGAGCGGGCCTCCGTCGTGAACCAGACCCGGAGAGGGCCCCCGGGGGGGCGGACGGAGGTCAAGAAGGCCTCCGCCGGATCCGCCCAGTAGGGGTCTCCGGGCAGATGGCCGGCCATGGCGTCCAGCCCTGCCGCCGCGTCGGAGACGGTCCTGGCCAGCACCCCGGCGGTGGCGAGCCCAGCCCATCCCTCTCCCTGCACCGGCCCGGGCGAGATCCGGCCCCGGCTCGGCTTGAGGCCCACCACCCCGCAGCAGGACGCCGGGATGCGGCACGACCCGCCCCCGTCGCTGCCGTGGGAGAGAGCGCAGAGCCCCGCCGCCACCGCCCCCGCTGCGCCTCCGCTCGATCCTCCCGTGGAGCGCTCTTTGTCCCAGGGGTTGCGCGCGGGCCCGAAAAGACCGTGCTC
>JBOHUY010000046.1:0-9299 GCA_050735015.1 Candidatus Dormibacterales bacterium
GCCTTTACAACTCCTTAAAGGTTCGCGTTGTGTCAAGGGTGGTGCGCCTGGCAGGAATCGAACCTGCTGCCTTGCGGTCCGGAGCCGCACGCTCTGTCCGGTGAGCTACAGGCGCTCGGGCTAAGCACCCAGTCTACCGGTCAGAATGAGGGCATGTGGATTCTGCCCAGCGGCTCCGGCGGGTTCCCCGCCACCACGCGGCAACGGCGCCATGGCGGTTTCGGGGTGCTCCTCCCCCTGGCCGTCGTGCTCGGATCTGCGCTTTTGGGCTGCTCGGGCTCACTGCCGTTCCAGGGCCCTTCGACGTCGAGCGTGAGCCTTCGGGCGGCCGACCTGCCAGGCGGGCTGACTCGCTGTCCTGGTTCCGGCGACGTCGGTGCCTACCTGGCCCAGGTCAAGAAGGCAAGCAAGGCCGCCTTCTCGACGGCGCTGAGCGAGTGGAACAGCCTCCGCTCGCTCGGAGCCACCGGCGCGGACGTCGAGGTCTTCTCGAGCGACCGCCCGGCTTGCTCGGGCACCCTCGGGAACGCGAGTTCCAGCGCCGCCATTGCTATCAGTTACGTGGTCCAGTACAAGGACGACGCGAGCGCGAGTCGCTCCTTCGGGCAAGGCTTCCTACAACTGGCGCCGAAGTCGGGCCAACAGGCCCAAGGGCTGTCCGAGGGCAGCGCGACCGGCCTGGGACACGACTCTTGGTCTTACACGCAGACACTACAGGGTAAGCCGATCTTCCTTGCCTACTGGCACCAGCATTCCTTCACAGCCTTCGTCGGCGTCGCCAACATGTCTCCCTCGTCGGGTCAGAAGGCGGCAGCCGACATGAATGGGCGCCTTGAGTGATGATCGCGGTCCGCCCCGGTCCGTTCCTATAATCAGGACTCGGCCGGCGGGCTGGTCCCCGCGGTCCTGGATCTTCGGAAGGCGCCTGTAGCTCAGCGGATAGAGCGCGTGCCTGCGGAGCACGAGGCCAGAGGTTCGATTCCTCTCAGGCGCACCACCCTCGACAGAACGCGAACCTTTTCGGTGGGCAGGATGAATGAGGGCTGGATGGAGTGGCGGCCCTCCACGCACGTTGGCCCGACGAGGACTGAGGTCAGAGTCTTCTGACAGAATCGGCCACGCTCGCATCCCCCTCAGGGTCGGCTTCGGTCGTCAGCGGACGGTGTGCCTCGAAGCTCAGCCACCCAGTCGTACCTCGCGGCGGAGCTCACTCTGGTTCGAGATCGAGGTTCCAGTTGATGCCGAAGCGATCGGTCAGCCAGGCGGCCACGCCACCCCAGGGTCCTTCGGACAGAGGCATCTTGATCTTGCCGCCTTCGGCAAGCTTCTCGAACGCCGCCTGCAGGGCGGCGCGGTCGCTGGTGACCAAGACGAGGGCCATGTTGTCCCCGGCGGTCGGGGGGTAGCTCGGGTGACCGTCAGAGCCGATCACGAGGAATCCGTCGCCGGTCAGGCGTGCGTGCTGGATTGAGTCGCCGGGCTCGGCGGGCCGAGGGGCGCCCTGCTCGCCCGCGGCGTAGAGCTCGAGCTTACCCCCGACGATGCTCTGGTAGAGCTCCATGGCCTCGCGGGCGCGGCCCTGGAAATTGATGTACGGCGCAATCTGATGATTCATCGAGAACACCTCCAAAACCTATGACGGACGCGGGCGGCCGGTTGTGACAGCTGAGCGCCGCCGTGCCCGAGCGGTACCTATGACGAGGTATCGTGGCGTCAGCTCGAAGCTACATGCGCCAACACGGCTATGCCCCTGGGCCACCCCACATGGCTCTCATTTGTGGAAGGCGGTTGAACTCTTATACGGATTCCTATACGGCCGGGAGCGCGATGGCCAGCGCCTTAACAGAGCTTCGAATTCCTATTGTGGGGGCACTTGAACTCGAAACGAAGGGCCTGCGCAGTCGTTGCGCGAACTTTTCGCGCCTTCGGCGGTGAACTCGCGATCTCCATCCCCGCCCGGCGGGGGGGTCAAACGCTCGACCCCGGCGTCAATGGCAGACCCGGGGCCGATTACACAGCGCTGGATTATCCTGCGCGGAATAACGCGCCTGGGGCATCAATCGAGCACAGCGCGTAGGACTATGGCGATGCGGAGCATCACCGGCGAGTGTCCAACCTTGCCAGATGGTCAATGTCAGGAGGTGAGTTCGTGGAGCCGTCGTTCGAGGAAGTCGCGCTCGACGTGGTTCTCCGTGTGGGCGATCGCGGACGCATATGCGACTGCGGCCTCGCTCGGGCGGCCGAGCCGCCGCAGCAGGTCGGCGCGCACGGCGTGATAGGTCCGGAAGTCGCCGAGATCGAGCGAGTCGATAAGAGAGAGGGCGGCATCCGGTCCCTCGACCTCTGCCACCGCTACCGCGCGATTCAGCGCGACGACCGGTGACGGAGCGACCGCCATCAGCTGGTTGTAGAGCTGAAGAATCTGCCACCAATCGGTCGAGCCCGAGAGGGCGGCGTCGGCATGGACGGCCTGGATGGCTGCCTGGAGCTGGAACGGTCCGGGCTGGTTGCGAGCGAGGCACTGGCGCACGAGCGCCTGACCCTCATCGATCAAGGTTCGATTCCAGCGGCTGCGGTCCTGGTCGGCGAGCAGAACCAAGCGGCCCTCTTCGTCTACGCGGGCATCCCGGCGCGAGTGGGTGAGGAGCATGAGAGCGAGCAGGCCGACGGCCTCCGGCTCGGTGGGCATGAGCTGCGCGACCAGCCTCCCGAGCCGAACGGCTTCGTCGCAGAGGTCCGCGCGCACCAGCTTGCGGCCGCGCGTCGCCGTGTAACCCTCGTTGAAGATGAGATAGATCACGGCCAGCACCGAGCGCACACGCCTGGGCAGGTCGTCGATGCCAGGGACCCGATATGGGATGCCGGCATCGCGGATCTTGCCCTTCGCACGCACGAGGCGCTGCCCCATCGTCGTTTCAGGGACCAGAAATGCACGCGCGACCTCGTCCGTGGTCAGGCCCGCGAGCAGGCGAAGCGTCAGGGCAACCTGCGCCGCCTGGTTCAGGGCCGGGTGGCAACAGGTGAAGATCAGGCGCAGGCGGTCGTCCACCACGGGGCCCTCATCGGCGTTCTCGGTACGCGTGTGCAGGAGCGCGGCCTGCCGGTGGCGTTCGTCGCGCGTTGCCTCCCGCCGCAGCGTGTCAATGACCCGGTTGCGAGCGGTCGTGATGATCCAGCCGGCCGGGCTCGGCGGGATGCCTTCGACCGGCCATCTCTGCACCGCGACGGTGAAGGCGTCCTGGACCGCCTCCTCGGCGACGTCGATGTCGCCGAATCGGCGGACCAGGACGGCGACAGCCTTTCCATATTCCTCGCGGAATACGGCCTCTATCTCTGAGCTCAGTCTTCCGCCTCGTCCTGGAACGGCCTCACCTCGATCGGAGCGCAGCATGCGCGCGTCGCCTTGGCGGCCCAGCCCAGCGCCGAGTCGAGGTCGGCCGTCTTGATGACCCAGAAGCCGCCGATGTGCTCCTTGCCCTCAGCGAACGGACCGTCGGTCGTGAGCACCTCGCCGTCCTTGACCCTCAGGACCGTGGCGGTGCTGGAGGGGTGCAGACCTCCCGCGAAAACCCATACCCCGGCATCTCGGATCTCGTCGTTCAGCGCGTTGACGTCGCGACCGATCTGGTCCATCTCGGCGCCGCTCGGCGCCGTCCCGTACTCGGGGTGGTAGACGCTCAACAGGTACTGCTTCATTTCCGATCCTCCATGGGTGTGATTTTGGGTCGGCTCTTGCCGTCCCTTCACCCACTACACGAACGGCATCGCCGGAAATCGACAGGCGGCGCCAGAAATCTCCCTCAGCACCCTGCTGACTAAGGCCTTACCCCGGCATGGCCTGGGAGCCCAAGGCCGCCTTCGCCACCGTCGCCGAGTGCTTTGCGGCTGACCCGGCCACACCGACCGCAAAAGGCGAGTGTGCTTCGTCGCGACCGCCAACAGATCACCGCGGCCAGGGCCTGGTCTGACGCTCCGCGGCTCACCAAAGAACTCGGCCGGGCTCATCAGCCATCGTCTCGATTCGACCAAGGGCGGACTCACTCGGAACGCCACCTGGACAGCGCCCGGGCGCCCGCCATCAGCATCGCGGCCGCCACCGCCGCCGCCGCCGCCACCAGGAGCGCCCCCAGGATGGCCAGGATCACGCCGCCCCACCCCGGGCCCACGTGCTGCATGGCGGCGACCCCGCCATAGCTCAGCCCGACGAACCCGAACATCGCCAGGACCCCTACCAGCCCCGCCAGGCACCCCACCTCCTGGCGCGGGTTCTCCGACTCGAACCTGGGGCCGACCGCTCCCGTAGACACCGCGATGACGGCGAGGCCCGCGGCCAGCCAGACCGCCATCGGGAGCTCGACGGCCATCGCGGCCGGGGTCAAGTCCCCGACGATCGCCAGCGCCACGCCTGCGGCCACGGTGACGGAGCCCACCACAGCCACGGCGAACAGGACCTTGGCGGCAAGGAAGCGCCACACGGGCAGGCCCGCGAGGCGGATCAGGTGAATGGCCCGGCCTTCGCTCGGCACCGCCCTCAGGGCGACGCCCGCGCTCATCGCGATCGGCCCGAGCGCCAGCGGGAGCGCGACCGCCCAGAAGCCGGGGAACCCGGCGTGGCGTCCCAGGCCGGGGCCGATGACGATGTACGCGGCCACCATCAGGAGGAGAGGCAGGGCGGCGGCCATGCGCTTGAAGTCGCGCCTCAGCGACACCAGGTCCTTGCGGGCGACCGCGGCCATGGGACGAGGGGCCGAGGCGTGGGCGCCGCGGGGCCCCGCTCTTGGGCGCCGGGGGGTCCTCGACGAGCCGGCGCCGCCGGTGCCGAAGACCAACAACCCGGTGATGAACGTGCGCCGGTAGACGAGCCAGGCCGCCGCCAGCGCCACCGCGGCGACGAGGACGGTGCTGCCTGTCCAGAAGAGCGCGGCGGCCACGTCGCCCTGCCCCAGCCGGGCCAGCGCCTCTCCCGGCCAGGCCGGGGGGAACCACGTGAGGGTGCGCCCGAGGCCGGAGATCTGTCCGGCGAACCCGTGCCGCAGCGGGCGCGGAGCGAACGCGTCGGTGACCTTGAACCCCACGATGTAGAGCAAGGCCACGAAGAGCGCGGCCACGAGGGCGGCGACTTCGCGCGCCCTGCTCACGGGCACGACGGCCAGGACAGCACTCATCAGGCACACCGCGGCGGCGACGGCCGTCAGTCCCACCAACGCCAGCAGCAATGCCGCCAGCAAGTAATAGGGCCCGCCGAGCCCCTTCCCGAGCCCGTACCCGAGTGCGAGCAGAAGAGGCAGGCAGGCGGGCAGCGCGGCCGGCGCGCAGGCCACCACCAGGCAGGCCCCGAACAGGCTCCGGACGGGGGTCGGCGTGGCGGCGTAGAGGAGGAGCTTGCGGTCGGCGAAGAAGACCTGGACCACGCCCGGAAGCCCGAAGACGAATACAAACAGGGTCAACGTGAAGAACCCCGCGCCCAGGATGGGCGCGGGGTCCACGGCCGACCGCGTCAGGGCCAGGCCCCCGATGAAGACCACTCCTCCGATGGAGGGGCCGACGATGAGCATGGCGACGGCGGCGCTGATCAGGGCCGTCCGCCCCGTGCGGGTCCGGGTCAGCCAGTTCAAGGCGTTCCGCGCCTCCGCGTGGAGGATGAACGCGGTGAAGGACATCGGCCTCAGGGGGCCAGCAGCTGTTCGATGAGGGCCCGGCTGTTCGGGCCGCCCGTCAGTCGCAGGAAGAGCTCCTCGAGACTGGCTCCGCTCGACCCCGCGCTCGCGCGCAGCTGGTCGAGCGTGCCCACCGCCACCAGGCGCCCCCGGTCCATGATCGCGACCCGGTCGCAAAGGGCCTCGGCGATCTCCAGGATGTGGGTCGAGACGATCACCGTGCGGCCGTGGGCGGCGAGTTCCTTGAGGAGGTCCTTGACGGTCCGGGCGATGCGCGGATCGAGGCCGTTGGTGGGCTCGTCGAGGAGCAGGAGCTGGGGAGCGTGCAGGAGGACCGAGGCGAGCCCGACCTTCTGCCGGGTCCCGTGGCTGTAGGAGCTGATGAGCTCGTCCGCCTTGTCCTCGAACTCAAGGACGCGGAAGAGGCGCTGAACCTGCTGCTCGCGAAGGGGGCCACGGGCGACCCCGTAGAGGTCAGCCACCAGGTGCAGGAACTCGCGGCCGGACAGGTACGGGTACACGATCGGCTCCTCGTCGAGGTAGCCGGTGACGGCCTTGGCGCGCTCCGCCTCCGTGCTGAGGTCGTAGCCGGCGACCCGGCCCCAGCCGGCCGAGGGCGTCTGCATCCCGCAGAGCAGGCGCAGGGTGGTCGTCTTGCCGGCGCCGTTGGGGCCGAGCAGGCCGAAGACCTCGCCCGGCCCGACCGAGAGGTCGATGCCGGCGACGGCCGTGGTGGACCCGAACCGCTTGTAGACGCCCCGGAGCTCGACCTCGGCCCCCGAGGACTCGAGCGCGAACAGCGCCCCGAGCCCCGCGGCCGCGGCATCCAGTGACTCATAGCCGCGGTCCGGCGTGAGCACGGGGCGCCAGCGCGCGCCGTCCCAGACCCAGTTTCCGTCCGCGCTCACCCAGAAGCCGCGGGCGTCCCAGACGGCGTCGCCAGGGGTCGGGTCGCTCATCTGGCGAAGGCGCTCACGGTCCGGGCCGGGCGGCGCCGTCTGGGACGCCCGGCCCGGACCGTGGCGCGCGCGCGAGCGCAGCCCGCGGGCGGGGCACCCACGTTCGATGAACGTGTCGCCCTCGCGGGTGCGAGGCTGACGTGACCCCCTCCGGCGCGGTGTGGCCCCAATGCGCGGTAGGGGCAGCTTGTCGGCGGGGCCAAGGCGCTCACCGGCGGGCGTGTGACCGCGACCGCGTGGCCAGGAGGTAGACAGTGGCGGCGAGGCTGGCGGCCCCCACCAGTGGGAGAAGGTTCGCGAGGAGGACGTGCCACCGCGTCAGAGACCAGACGTCGCCGGGACGGCGCCTCAAGCCCAGCCCGAGCACGAACGCGATCGGGATCCCGGGGGAAAGAAGCGCGATCCCCGGCCCGAACACAAGAGCCTCGCACAAGAGTCTCATCCACGGTCTTCCCCATCCCACCCCCGGACCGCATCCTCTACGGGAGCGTCAAGTCACGGTATCGGGACCATGTGGCCGCCCGCAATGGGACACCCGCACCAGCCCAGCCGGCGGCCTGACGGAACCTCGGGCCGGCGGCCCCGGGACGGTTCCGCCGCCGGCCCCGCGACGGCCCCGGTCGGGAACCTAAGGAACGAGCGGCTCAGCCGTCTGCGCCGGCTCCGGACGGCTCCTCAGCGCCGCCCGGGGCGTCTCGCGAGGCCGTCCGGGGCCGCCCTACGCGTGCTGTCCGTTGCTCGCCGAGGGGGGGGTGCCGTGGGGCTGGCGCTCCACAATGGCGTCGATGAGCCCCCAGGTCCGGGCCTCCTCCGGGTTCATGAAGAAGTCCCGCTCGATGTCCCGCTCGACCTGCTCGACCGGGCGGCCGCAGTGATGGGAGTAGATGCGCACCAGGAGCTCTCTTTGGCGGAGGAGCTCGCGGGCCCGGATCTCGATGTCGGTGGCCTGGCCCTCGATGCCGCTCGTCCAGGGCTGATGGATGATGATGTTGGAGTGGGGCAGGGCCATCCTCATGCCCGGTGCCCCACCCGCCAGCAGGAGGGAGGCGCCGCTGGCCGCCATGCCCGTGCAGATGGTGGCCACGCGGCAGGAGACGTACTGCATGGTGTCGTAGACGGCGAGCGCCGACGTCAGCGAGCCGCCCGGGCTGTTGATGTAGAGGGAGACGTCCTTCTCGGGGTCCTCGCTCTGGAGGAAGAGGAGCTGGGCGATGGCGAGGTTGGCGAGGGTGTCGTCGATCTGGCTACCGACGAACACGATGCGGTCCTTGAGGAGCCGCGAGTAGATGTCGTAGGCGCGCTCGCCCCGGTTGGTGGCCTCGATCACGGTCGGCACGAGGCTCAAGGCGGGTCCTCCTGGCCCGGCCCCGGCCGCGGCCGGGCAGGCACCGCGAAGCCGATCCGGGGCCGCACCGGCTCGGCGTCGGTCATGGCCAGGAAGAGGCTGTACTGCGCGACGCTGCGGAGGGCATCCGGGGCCAGCCGGGCGGCCGCGGCCTGGAGCTGGCCGCGGGCGTCTTCCGGCCAGGCCCCGGCGGGGCCGGCGTCACTGGCGCCCAGGCGTCGCCCCAGCTCCTGGTAGACCTCCCCGATCCGGACCTCGAGAGCCGCCGCCACCTCCAGGAGCAGGGGGGTGGAGATCTCCTTCTGCCCCCGCTCCACCTCCGAGAGGTGCGCGGGCGAGAACCCGGCCCGGCGCGCGACCTGGGTCAGGCTGAGGGCCACCACCTCGCGGCGCCCCCGCAGCACAGTGCCCAGGGTAGCGCGGACGTCCTCGACCGTGGCTATGCTCTGAGCGAACATCCTTCGCTGTAGGCTAACACAGCCCTGATGCCGGAGGAGAAAGAGAGGGCGGCGGCCCGCGCCACCGCCCTCTGACCGTGAGCCGGCCGCCGAGTCTTTAGTAGGCGAAGTACATGGGGCGCTCGACGAGCACGTTGCCCCCCGAGGCCGAGACCGTGACCGAGCTCGGCGTCCCGGCCGGCAGGTCGCTGTTGACCAGCTCGGTGAAGCGGGAGTTGGGCTGCACGACCTTGAACGCCGTCTTCGTCGTCCCGTTCGAGAGCAAGTAGGTGAAGGTGACCCCGACCTGCGCGTTGTTGGGGTTCTCCACGGTCAGGTACTCGTCGAAGTTGGAGGCCACGTAACCCTCGGCGAAGTAGAGGGTGGTGGCCAGCTGCGAGACCGGCACCGCCACGGCGTCGTGGCCGCCCGTCCACTTGCCCAGGTAGTCGAAGTACATGGGCCTCTCGACCATGATGGGGACGCTGTTGGTGGAGGCGACGTTGACCGAGTCGTCGGAGCCCGCCGCCAGCTTGGCGTTCACGAAGACTGTCTGCCTGGTCTGGGCCGGCACTGTCAGGGTCTGCTGGACCGGGGCGCCCGACTTCAGGTAGTAGGTGATGGTGACGTCGGCGGCCGTCGTCTTAGAGGGGTTGAAGAGGGTCAGGTACTCGTCGAAGCCGTTGCCCACGTGTCCCTCGGCCAGGTCCAGGTTCTGCGAGAGCGAGGTCGCCCCCACGGCCACGTGCCCGCCCGTCCAGCGGCCGTTGTAGTCGAAGTATATGGGCCTCTCGGCCAGGAACGACCCCGTGCTGGTGCCCTGCACGCGGATGGAGACCTCCTGGTTGGAGCCTGCCTCGGAGGGGGCGTTCACGAAGATGGTCGAGCGCGAGGTGGCGGC
>JBOHUY010000047.1:0-5555 GCA_050735015.1 Candidatus Dormibacterales bacterium
GGTCAAAGAGGCGGCCGTCCAGGAGGCATGGCGGCGGCTGGAGTCGGTCCGCCGTGACCAGGCGGCCTGCCGTGGGTGATCGCGTCATCCTCCTGGTCAGGCACACGCGGACGGCGTCCGACGCCAGCGCCCGCAGGGCTGCCGGCCGCCTCCTGCGCTACGTGCAGGGACCCCAAGGCGGCCGGGAGGGGCCAGAACCCCGAGCCGGGGCCGAAGACCGCGGGCCTCTCTTCGACCGCCACGGGATCGTCGGCGGCGAGGAGCGTCGCGACCTGGCGGCGTTCATCGGCGGGGCCGTGCGGGGGATGCCCGCCCAGCTGGGCTGCGACGCCAGGGGCCGGCTGGTGCCCTGCCGGCGCGCCTACTACGGGTTCGTCCTCTCCCCGGAGCGCGCCGAGGGCCTGGACCTCCGCCTGCTGACGCGGGCCGCCATGGCCGCGCTCGAGGGCGACGCCGGGGGTGAGCTCAGGTGGATCGCGGGCGAGCACCGCGACACCGCCCACCCCCACACCCACATCGTGGTCGCCGCCCGGCGGGAGATCGCTCCCGGCCGCCTCCGGAACCTGCTCATGACCGGTCCCCGCCTGGCGCACATGCGAGAGGCGCTGGCCTGGGAGGTGCGGCTCCAGCGGGAGATGGAAAGGGACCGCGAGCGGGCCGGGGAGAAAGACGTGCCGGGCAGCGGGCGCCGGGCGGGGCGGGGCCCGCGGGGGCTGGGGTCGCTGGTCCTGAGGCGGATGGCGGCCCGCTACCGCCTGGAGGCGGAGCGGGAGGCCCTGGAGCGCCGGCGCGGGCGGGAGATGGAGCCGTGACCCCCAGCCTCGGGCCCCTCTTCCTGGCGCTCGCCGGCCCGAGCGCGCTGGCAGCCCTCTTGGCGGGCCGGGCCTGGCCGCTCCCGGCTCCCTCCAGCCACGGTGCCAGCCGCTGGGCCCGGCGCCGGGAGCGGCGGCGTCTGGGCCGCGCCGCCAGCGCCCGCCACCCTCACCCCGACGGGCTCGTGCTGGGCTGGCTGGGCCGCCGGCTCCTCCAGACCCCGAGAGAGGACAACCTTCTCCTGCTCGGCGTCCAGCGCTCCGGCAAGACCTCCACCGTCATGGTGCCGACCCTTTTGGCCTGGCGCGGGGCCGCCGTCGCCACCTCGACCAAGGAGGAGCTGGTCAGGCTCACCGGCCCCCACCGCTCCCGGCTGGGGCCAGCCCACGTCTTCGCGCCCCTCGACCAGGACCCGGCCTGGGTCGAGCGCCTGGGCCTCACGGCGGCGGCCTGGAACCCCGTCCGGGAGGCGGGCACGGCCGCGGCCGCGGCGGAGATCGCGGACCTCTTCACCGCCTCCGGCAAGGCCGGCCCCTCGGCCTTCTGGTACCTTGCTGCGGCCACCCTTCTGACCGGGCTGCTGCTGCGCGAGAACGCCCTCGGGGGGGATCTCCGCTCCCTTCTCCGCGTCCTCAACCGCACCCCTCACCACGAGTACGTCGGGCTCGCCAGCGAGCTGGGCGAGGGGACGGCGGGCGAGCTGCTGTCCGCGTACGCGAACAGCCCGGAGAAAGAGGCGGGCTCGGTCGCCTCCACGCTGCGCTCCTGCCTTTCCCTCTGGATCGACGACCGCGTGGCCGGGGCCACCTCCGCGGCCCCAGCGCACCTCGACGTCGAGGACCTCCTGGACAGCGGAGGGACGCTCTACCTGGTGGCCCCGGCCGAAGAGGCGGAGCGCTGCCGGCCGCTCTTCAGCGCGCTTCTGCAGACGCTCCTGCGACGGGCCACGGCGAGGGCCCGTCGCCAGGGGGGAACCCTCTCCCCGCGGCTGCTGCTGGCGCTCGACGAAGCAGCCAACTTCGCCCGCATCCCGAGGCTCGCCTCCTACGTGTCGACGGGACCGGGCCAGGGCATCCAGAGCCTGCTCTGCTTCCACGACCTCGCCCAGGTCGAGCAGGGATACGGGCGGGAGGGGGCGCGTACGATCTGGAATAACTGCCGGGCCCGGCTGCTGCTCCCGGGCCAGGGCGACCTCGAGACGCTGGACCGCTTCACGCGGACGATCGGGGAGGAGACCCGGAGCTACAGGACCACCAGCTCCGGCGGCGGCCGCGCCACCGCGACCGAGCAGCGGATCGGACGCCCCCTGGTCCCGGCCGGCGACCTCCGCCGCCTGGAGGACGCCCTGCTCCTCTACGCGGGCGCCCCGCCCGCGCGCCTGGTCCTGCGCCGCTGGGACCAGGTCCCGGCCTGGCGATCCCTCGTCCAGGCGCCGTCCTCGCCGTCAGCCGCCGGCCTCCGGCCGGCAAGGGAGGCAAGCCATGACCAACCCTGACGTCTCCATCGTGCCCGACTTCACCGGGCTGCCCCGCAACGTGGTCACGGGCCTCGTGCACCTGACCGACAACGCCGCCGCGGTGCTCATGCTGGTCAGCGCGCTGGGCATCGTGATCTCCCTGATCATGCTCGTCTTCGCCTCCTGGAGCGAGAACCACCACCTGGGCCAGCGCAGCAGGGGCGGTCTCGCCCTTTCGGTGTTCTCCATGGCGCTGCTCTACGGCGGCATGACCGCCGCCAACTACGCGGCCGGCCTCTTCAGGTAGAGCCATCAGCGGCTCAGGCTCGGCCACAGGGTACGTGGACGCGCTCGCCTCCGCCTTCGCGGGCTGGGCGGCGCAGGCCGCCGGCGCGGCCATGACCTCCCTCTCCCGCTCGCTGGGCACCCGCACCGAGCCCGACCTGGGGGCTCTCGCCCAAACCTACGACCGCATGCTCGCCATCGCGCTGCTGCTGACCGGCCTCTTCGTCGCCTGCGCCCTCGTCGAGCGCCTCCTGGGCGGACCCTCCGGGGCCGGCTGGAGCGTTCTTCCCCGCACCCTGCTGGCCGTATTGGTGGCCTCCTCGGGACTCGGCCTGGCCGCCTACCTGGAGCACTATGCGGCCCTCATCGCCTCCGCCTGGTCGCCCGGGCTCGCCTTCCAGGCCATCTCCCTCCCACCTGCGGCGCAGGGCATGGTCGCCTCTTCCAGCCAGCTCCCCCTGGGAAGCGTGGCCGGCCTCATCCTGACCGCCCTTCTGACCCTGCTGCTGGCCCTCCTCGTCTACGTGGAGCTGATCCTGCGGGCGGCGCTCATCCTCGTCACCGTCAGCTTCATCCCGCTCGTGAGCGTCATGTCCATCTGGCCCCGCCTCGCCGGTGCCGCCGGCCACCTTGCGGAGTTCCTGCTCGGGCTTTTCCTCAGCAAGTTCGTGATCGCGACGTCCATCTATGTCGGCTTCGGGCTCGTCCTGAGGGCGGTGGCCAGGCCCGGGGCGGACGCGGGCCACGCCAACGCCATGGTCGTGGGTGTCGCCACCCTGGCCGTGGCGGCCCTCGCCCCCGTCGTACTCGTCCAGGGCGTCCGCTTCGGCCACACGGCGACTGGCACGCTGGCCCGGGGCTGGGGAGCGACCGCGGCCGGTCCGCCCCTGGCCTCGGCGGGCCGGGTGATCAAGCTCGGGCGCCGGGCGAGGTCGGCGGGCCACCTGGCCTGGAACCAGGTCCGGGGGCGGACGCGACCCGCGGGGTCGACGAGCGGGCCGGAACCGCGGTGAGGCTTTTCGTCAGGGACACCCGGTCCGAGGGCGGCTCGATCACCAGTCGTGCGACCAGGCGCGGTGCTCGCTGTCGACCGCACTCGCACGGAGCTGACGTCATCGCGCTGATGCGGTCACCATGGAGCGCTGCGCGCCGCTCCCCGCCTGCGGGCCAGGATCGGCGGCCATGCCTGAACGGTTGAGGTCCATGTTCTCGCTCACATACCGGCAAGTCCTCGCGATCCGTCGCTTTCGCGTCTTCGCACTCGGCTTCGGCATCTCCAGCCTCGGCGACGGAATGAGCGTTCTCGCGGTCGCCTGGCTCGCGATCGAGATCAGCTCGGGTGCCAATCGTGGCCTCGTGGTGGGAGGCGCCGTCGCCGCCTACACCCTCCCGGGGGCCATCGGCATCTTCCTGCACCGCCTTCTCGGACAGCTCGACTCCGGCCGCCTGCTCGTGCTCAACTGCGCTCTCCGCGGAGCCTGTCTGGGTTCGATAGCGCTTCTCGCCTTTCTCGGGCGACTCGACATCGGCAGCTACATCGTGTTGCTGGCCGGCTCCGCGTTGCTCGCCTCCTGGGGCACGGCGGCGCGCTACGCGCTCGTCGCGGAGACTCTGCCAGAGGGGATGCGGCTGGGCGGAAACGCACTCCTCGGCTCGCTTCTGAACATCGGCATCATCGCCGGCCCTGCCGCGGCCGGCTTCCTCACGGCTGCGAGCGGCGCCGCGTCCGTGCTCGCGATGGACGCCCTCAGCTGGCTCGTCTATGCGGGCTGTGTGATCGTCGCGCATGCGCCCGGCGAGTCCAAGGGGTTGGACCCCGCCACACCCGGCCCCTCCACGATCGCGACCCCTCAGGCACTGGAGCGTGAGCCGGCGCCGCCCATCCCTTCGTCCGGGGCGGACACCCAAGGCGCCCTGCGGTTGATCCTCGGCGACCGCACCCTGCTCGGCCTCCTCATCCTGACGCTGACGTTCTACTTCTTCTACGGGCCCGTCGAAGTCGCGCTTCCCATCTTTGTGAAGGAGGATCTTCACCAGTCCGCCGCGGTCCTCGGCGCCTTCTGGACCTGCTTCGGCATCGGCGCCCTCACGGGCGGCCTTGCCTTCGGCATCATCCGCCGGGCCCCGGCGTTCACAGTTGCGCTGGTCATCATCGTCGGGTGGGGGGCGGCGCTCGCCGTGATCCCGTTCGTCAACGTCCCCCTCGGCGTGGCCGCGTTCACGCTGGGCGGCGTCATCTGGGCGCCCTACCCGACACTGATCACGACCTTCCTCCAACAGCAGGCGAGCGGCCGTGCCCTGACCACGCTCTCGGCGGCCTGGACGTCCGCCACCATGCTCGCGACGCCGCTCGGCACCGCGCTCGGGGGCCCGCTCGTGGCCGGGACCGGAGCCGCCCGTGCCCTCTTCGTCTCCGCCCTGGCCACCCTGGCCATCGTGCCCGTCGCGGCCCTGGCCCGTCGATTGTGACCACCCACCATGAGGGGGGCCGCTCCAAACCTGCCCCTGGATCCGCGTCACGCTGTCCTGGGCGATGTCGCGAACCTCGCCAGATGACGAGACCGGTCAGAGAATTGAGTAGCGGCTACGCCCACCTCAAGCGGGTCAATGGGACCGTGACCCGGCCACCACAGCGGGGTGGGCGGGGCGATCGGCCACGGTCGCACCCGCCCCCCTCGGCGAGCACGAAGCGGGCCCAAGTCATTGAACACCGGCGGGGCTGACGACGGGACCCCGGACGAGGATGCTGGCTGTTCGTGGCCAACGGTGCGGACTTTCAGATGGCCAAGCACAGCGTGGTGGCAGCATTAGGAGTTGCGGTGCGAGGGATCAAGCGGACTGCAGGCGCTCGTGACCCTGAGGCGAGGGTGCGGCCTGCGTGCCGAAGGCGCGAAAGCGCGGTTGTGGATCGGAATCCGCTCACCCGGCTGCTGCGTTTGAATTCAGTAACGGGCCCGTAGCTCAGCCTGGTCAGAGCGGCCGACTCATAATCGGCTGGTCG
>JBOHUY010000048.1:0-5161 GCA_050735015.1 Candidatus Dormibacterales bacterium
TAGCGTCGGTGGGCAGCTCGGGCGGGTGCGGTCTCCATGACCTACCGGGTCAGCGCCGCGTCGGGTTCGCAGCACGAGGACTTCCAGGTCCGCATCGTCGACGCGCAGCTGTACGTCCGAGGCGCCCAGGGGGTCTGGAAGACGGTCCCGGCCACCGCCGCGACCGCCCTCTACCCGGCGGTCAGCCTGGACCTCCTTCGGGAGACCGTCCTGCTCTCGAGCCGCACCTCCGCGTACACTCTCACGCGCCTCGCGTCGGGGTTCACCCACGAGTACAAGGTCGTTCCCGGGCCGGACCAGACCGAGCAGCTGCAGTCGATGCCGGTCCAAGGTGCCCAGGAGAAGGCCTTCCTCAAGACCGCGCACTCGGAGGTGGACGCCTTCCTCAGCGTGCCGGGGGGCCGCCTTGTCCGGGTCGAGGTGCACATGATGGGTGCCGACCCTGTCAGCGGGGTCGACCAGAAGGTGGACGCGTCGGTGGACTTCAAGCCGGCGCGCCCCGCTCCTCCCCTGGCGCCCGCAAGCGCAGTGCCGTCCACGCCCGCCGACCTCTTCGCGAGCACCCCGGCGCTCCCCCTGCAGTAGGTGCTCTACGCGGAAGTCGCGGTCGAGCCCGCCCGTACGCTCGACCGCGAGACCTACACGTACTCGGTGCCCGCCTCCCTCGAGGTAGTGCCCGGCCACCGGGTCACGGTGCCCTTCGGCCGCCGCTCGGCGCTCGGCTACGTGCTGTCGCTGGGGACCGAGGCCCCCGGGGTCGAGGTCAAAGCCGTGCAGGGGGCGGACCGCGAGGCCCTCTTCCTGCCCCACCAGGTGCAGCTGGCCCGCCTGGTCGCTGACCACTACTGGGTGCCCGTGGTCGAGTGCCTCCTGGCCATGCTCCCACCCCGGGTGCGAGCCGGGGGGAGCGGAGGGGAATCGGCGCGTCAGCGCCGGCACAGCCGGCTTCTGGAGGTGGCGCGGAGCGTGCGCCGCGGACTCGCGCCGGCCCTAACGCCGGACCAGGCAGCGGCGGCGGAGGCCATCTCGGGCCACCGTGAGGTGCTCCTCCACGGCGTGGCCGCGGCCGGCAAGACAGAGGTCTACCTGGCGGCCGCGGAAGCCGCCCTGGGCGCCGGGACCAGGGTCCTGTTGATGGTCCCCGAGATCTCTCTCACGCCCCAGCTCGTGGAGAGGTTCGCGGGCCGCCTGGGGGCCCCGATCGCAGTACTCCACAGCCGGCTCACCGCGCTCGAGCGCGCCCAGCAGTGGTGGCGCGTGCGGCGGGGCCAGGCCGACCTCGTCATCGGAAGCCGCTCGGCGGTCTTCGCACCCATCCCGAGACTCGGGCTCGTGTGTCTGGACGAGGAGGGCTCACAGGCCTACAAGCAGGACCGGACGCCGCGCTACGAGGCGGGCTGGGTCTGCCGGCGCCTCGCCCGCTTGACCGGCGCCCGGCTGGTCCTCGGCTCGGCCACCCCCAGCGTCGCCACCTACCACGAGGCCGAGCGCGGTTCGCTCCAGCTGGCCTCCCTGCCCAGGCGGGTGGCCGGGCGGGGCGCCGAGGTGGAACTGGTCGACATGCGCGAGGAGGCGCTCGCGCCCGGGCGCGCCCCCGTCTCGCGGCGCCTCTTCGATCTGGTGCAGCAGGCGCTCGGGAACGGGGAGCAGGCCATCCTCTTCCTGAACCGCCGCGGCCTCGCCACCTTCATCCTCTGCCGGGAATGCGGGCGCTCGGTCGGATGTCCTCAATGCTCGGTGGCGATGGTCCAGCACCCGGAACTGGCCGGGCTCTCATGCCACTACTGCGGATATACGCGCCCCCTACCCGCCGTCTGCCCGTACTGCGGTAGCCGCCAGGTGCGCGGACTGGGCGTGGGCACACAGCGGCTGGAGGGGGTCGCCCGGCGGCTCTGGCCCTCGGCCCGGGTGCTGCGGCTGGACAGCGACTCGGCCCGCGGCCCGGACAGCTACATGGAGGTCTTGGAGGAGTTCGCGGAGGGGCGGGCCGACATCCTGGTCGGGACGCAGCTGGTGACCCGGGGCTTCGACGTGGAGCGGGTCACGGCGGTGGGCGTGGTCGACGCCGACCTCCCCCTCCACTTCCCGGACTACCGGTCCGCGGAGAACACCTTCTCGCTGATCGTGCAGGTTTCCGGGCGGGCGGGGCGGGGGGGCCGCCCGGCCACGGTCGTCGTGCAGACCTCGAACCCCGACCACTACAGCCTGCGGCACGCCGCAGCCCAGGACTACCGGGGCTTCTACCGTGAGGAGATCCAGGGCCGGGAGGTCTTCGGTTTCCCGCCCTTCGGAGAGCTGGCCGTCATCACCCGCTCGGACCCGGATCCCGACCGGGCAGCCTCCGCGGCCCGGGACCTGGCGGACGACCTCGCCTCGCGAATCCTGGCCTCCGGACTCCAGGGCGTGAGGGTGATGGGGCCCTCGCCCGCGTTCGTGCACCGCGTCAGGGGGCAGTACCGGTGGCAGGTCACGGTCCGGGGGGAGGACCTGGGCCGCGTGAGGGGCCTCCTACCCAGGGGGAGGGGCTGGAGCTTCGACGTGGACCCCCGCCTCTGAGGCGAGGAGAAGGGCCGCCTCCTAGGAGAGGCCGAGCGCCCTTTTGACCTGGTCCATGTGGCTGTCCTCGTGCTCGAGCATGTACGGGATCGAGGAGCGGATGGTTCTGGCCGGCCAGTCCGGCCACCTGATGGCCCGGTCGAGGTCCTCTTCGGCGAGCACTGTGAAGACCTCGCGGAGGGCCTGGCGGGAGTCGGCCAGCTCCGCGCGTATGCGCGTGAGGTCCCAGCCCGCCGACCGGGAGGCGTCGTCGATGTGGAAGGGGTCGCGTTCCCCCGTGCTCAGGTGCACGACCTGCCCGTCGGAGGCGATCCGGATCATGAAGGCCTGCCCCAACTCGGCCCCCGCCAGGTGCGCCAGCAGGCGCCGCACCGTCCAGCCGCTGTCGTCCTCGACCCTGTCGAGGTCCTCCTCCCGGAGCGCCTCGACCAGGCGCAGGGTCTCCTCGCGCTGGCCCTCGAGGGGCCTCAGTAAGTCGACCGGCGCCATCTTCGCGCTCATTATCGGGCCTTGGCCGGTGACCCGCCTGCGGGACTCTAGAATGGCCAGGCAGATGGCTGTTCGGCCCATTCTCGGATTCGACCAGCCGGTCCTCCGCGAGAAGACGCGGCGGGTCAGCAGGATCGACGATTCAGTCCTGCACCTCCTCGACGACCTCGCCGAGACGATGCTCGCGGCTCCCGGCGCCGGCCTCGCCGCGCCTCAGGTCGGGATCGGCCTGAGGGTCTGCGTGGTGAAGGGGGACGACAACACGATCTGGGGCCTGGTCAACCCCGAGCTCGTCAAGGGCAAGGGGACCCAGGTCGGGTACGAGGGCTGCCTCAGCTACCCGGGCTGGGTGGGTGAGGTCCCGCGCTTCGAGTCGGTGGTCGTGAAGGGCCTCAACCGAAGGGGTAAGGAAGTCCGCATCAAGAGCTCCGGCTTCACGGCCCGCGCCTTCCAGCACGAGATCGACCACCTCGACGGCATCCTCTTCACCGACCGCCTGACCGGTCTCGAAACCCTGCGCCGGGTGGAGGATCTGGAGCGGGAGGACGAGGAGGAGACGGCGGTGATGGAGGCCTGAGGGCCCTCTTCGCGGGCACCGCCGCCTTCGCCGTGCCTTCACTCAGGGCCCTGCACGGCGCCGGGCACGCGATCCCCCTGGTGGTGACCCAGCCGGACCGCCCCGGCCACCGGATGCGGCCCACGCCCCCGCCCGTGAAGGAGGCCGCCTTGGGCCTCGGCCTCGAGGTCTTTCAGCCCGACAGGATCCGGTCGCCCGAGGCCGTGGCCCGGTTGGCGAGAGCCAGCCCGGACGTGATGGTGGTGATCGCGTATGGACAGATCATCCCGCCGTCGGTGCTCGAGATCCCTCCCCTGGGGGTCTTGAACGTGCACGCCTCCCTTCTGCCCAGGCACCGCGGCGCCGCCCCCGTCGCGCACGCCATCCTGGCCGGCGACGCCACCACCGGCGTCACCATCATGTGCATGGACGAGCAGCTCGACCACGGCCCCATCCTCGCCGCCCGCGAGACCGCCGTCGGCGCCCAGGAGGACGCCCCCGCGCTGACGGCCAGGCTGGCCGAGATGGGGGCGGCCCTCCTGGTGGACACCCTCCAGCGCCTTGGCGAGATCGTGCCGGTCGAGCAGGACCACGGGCTGGCGACGGCGGCGCCCAAGCTCTCCCGGACGGACGGCGAGCTCGACTGGAGCTCTTCCGCCCTGGAGATCGACCGCCGCGTGCGCGCCCTGGCGCCCTGGCCGGGGGTCACCCTGCCCTGGCGTGGGGGGAGGGTCAAAGTCCTGCGCGGCCGCGCGGTTCCCGACGCCGCGGGAACCCCGGGGGAGCCGCTGACCGACGCCGGGACGGGCCTGCTCGTGGCAACCGGCAGGGGCGCCTACCGTCTTGACGAGGTCCAGGTCCCGGGGCGGCGGCCGATGTCCGGACGGGCGCTCGCGGGCCGGCGGTGACCGGGCGGGCGGGCGAGCGCGAGGTTGCCCGCAACCGGCGCGCTTACCACGACTACTTCGTGGAGGAGCGCTTCGAGGCCGGGTTGGTCCTGACCGGAACCGAGGTCAAGTCGGTCCGGGCTGGCAGATGCAATCTCCGGGACGGTTACGTCCGCATCGACCGGGAGGAAGCCTGGCTCGAACAGGTCCACATCTCCCCTTACGCCCAGGGGGGGATGTTCAACCACGACCCCATGCGCCCGCGCAAGCTCCTGCTCCACCGGCGCGAGATCTCGTCCCTGACCGGAAAGGTGAGGCAGCGTGGCTACACGCTCATCCCGCTCCGTGTCTACTTCACGCGGAACCTGGCCAAGCTCGAGTTCGGCCTCTGCCGTGGCAAGAGGGAGTACGACAAGCGCCAGGCCCTGGCCGAAGCGGACGCGCGGCGGGAGATCGCCCGCGCCCTGAGGCGCGGCTGAGTCCCCCACGGAAGCTACGTCGGTGGCGAGCTCGGCGCCCCACGACCCCCCGCACCTCGCGTCCTGGCACGAGCGGCCAGGATCGGGCCGGGATTCGCGGTGCGGCTGCTCCAGCTGGCGCCGTCATGGGCCGGGACAGGAAGGCGGGTAGGTGCCGCACCTTCCGGGGTAGAATCCCAAGGAAGCTTCACCGT